>DASQID010000580.1:0-22898 GCA_035631775.1 Acidobacteriota bacterium | reverse complement strand
GGATCGCATGGACGTGTATGCCCAGTTCAGGTCGTAGTCCCACAGCCCAGATTCGAATATCGCCGCCACGTTGAACGTCTTCTCGGAGGCCGTCATCCCGAAAGGCGTCATTTTTCCAACAGGTGAAAATATCCTCAAGGTATCTCCGATCTTCACCCCCAGAGCGCGCGCCATTTCCTTGCCGATGATTATGTTGTCTGGAAGCGGGGGAAGGTCGGCAGCTGTCGTCTCCTCGTGTTTATCGAGTGCATCCGGATCTCCCTCGACGATATGAGAGAAGAAGTCAGACACCTCCCTCTCCTGGCGCGGGTCGATCCCTTTGAGGGCGGCACCCTGGTTGCGGGTGCTGCTTGCGACAAATACCTGGTTGAGAATGGCCGGAGCGGCGCCGGTGACATGCGGCACACGGGCCGTGCGCTGCAGCACGTCCTGGCAGTCCTGGAGCGGCATACCGTCAAGCCTCAGCAAATTGATCTGGGAGGTGGCCACCAGGATCTTGCCCTGGATGACTTCTTTGAAACCCGTCGACAGGGCCAGGGCGATAACGAGCGCCATTACTCCGGCAGTGATCCCGACCACCGAAATTGCCGAGATCACGGAGACCATGGTCTGCTTGCGTTTGGCCCGCAGGTAGCGAAGCGCTACGAAGATCTCAAATTTCATCTTTTAGTTCGAAGTATCGAGCCGCTGGGTAAGAATTTCCGAGTGACGATTGACGGTTGAAAACACAGCGGAGTTTCATTTACTCATCACTTGCCACTCGTCACTCAAAAATTGTCGGTGCGATGACTCAGTCCGTCGGCTCAATCCCGGAAGAGTCTCCAAGGGCTTCCAACACGATATCCGCCTCCAGCCTCAGCAAGGGGAAGAGAATTACGTCGCGGATTGAACGGGAGTTGGTCAGAACCATTGTCAGCCGGTCGATCCCGATCCCCTCGCCAGCGGTGGGAGGCATGCCATAGCTCAGTGCGCGAATGTAATCCTTGTCCATGACATGCGCCTCCTCATCACCCATTCCCCGAGCGCGCAGTTGTTCCTCGAACCGTGCGCGTTGCTCGACCGGATCATTCAATTCCGAATAGGCGTTTGCGATCTCCATACCGGCGATGTAAAGCTCGAACCGTTCCACTGTCTCGGGATCATCAGGCCGGGTTTTCGAGAGCGGCGAGACCTCCGTAGGATAGTCATAAATGAAGGTAGGCTGAACCAGGTGCGGCTCTGCCACGGCTTCGAAAATCACAGCCAGGAGTTTTCCGGGTCCATCCGCCGGATCGACAACCGCGTTCACGGAGCACGCGAGTCCGCGGAGCTTTTCCGCGGAGTTCAAGTCCTCTTCCACGATTTTCGGCAAAGACTCAGGCCAGAAGCGAAGAATCGCTTCCTTCATCGTGTAACGCCGCCAATTGTTGAAATCCAGAGTGTGCCCCTCGAATTGGACCTGGCGCGAACCGGTAACCGCTTCGGCCACCTGCGTGAGCATCTTCTCGGTCAGATCCATGAGATCCCGGTAGTCACTGTATGCCTGATAGAACTCCAGCATTGTGAACTCCGGATTGTGTTGTGTGGAAATGCCTTCGTTTCTGAAGATCCTGCTCATCTCGTAGACTCGGGGAATTCCCCCGACAATAAGGCGTTTCAAGTACAGCTCGAGGGCGATCCGGAGATAGAGGTCGAGGTTGAGAGCATTGTGATGCGTCCTGAAGGGCCGCGCTAGCGCTCCCCCCGCCAGTGGTTGAAGGACCGGCGTTTCCACCTCGAGATAGCCTCGCGTGTCCAGAAAATTACGGATTTCACGCACAATTCTGCCGCGCTTGACGAACACAGCGCGAACGTCCGGATTAACGATCAGATCCACGTAGCGCTGACGAAAGCGGGTCTCGACGTCGGTCAAGCCGTGCCATTTCTCGGGCAATGGGAGGAGGTTCTTGGACAGATGATGTAACTTCTCAGCCTTGACCGTCAGTTCGTCAGTCTTCGTGCGGAAGAGTATTCCTTCGACTCCGGCAATATCTCCAAGATCGAAGAGCTGAAAAAGCGCAAAGAGTTCCGGCCCTACTATATCGCGCCGGACATACACCTGAAGACGTTGTTGGCCGTCGGAGAGATCCATGAAGCCTGCCTTCCCGTGCGGGCGAAGGGACATAATGCGGCCGCAGGTGCGGACTGCGGGCTTTTTCTCCTCCAGTTCCGGACTGCCCGCGTGGTCATAACCGGCCCGTATTTCCCCAATGGTCTGGCTGTAGTCAAACCTTCGAGGATAAGGATCAAAACCCAGGCGCTTCAGCTCCGCCAGCTTGAAACGCCGCTGCGCAATCGGATTCGTCCGCTCTTCCATTACGCGTGTGCCTCACCGTTTGCCAGTTTGAGGTCTTTCTTGATGCTGTCGAGGATACCGTTTACGAACTGGGCCGATTCGTGAGTCGAGAATTTCTTGGCAATTTCGAGCGCCTCATTGATAACCACAGTCCCCGGGGTCTTGTTGTCGGAAAGGAACTCGAATACGGCCAGTCTGAGAATGTTTCTGTCAACCGCGGCCATGCGGCTCAGCCGCCAGTTCTTCGTGTGTTGCTGTATTGTTTTGTCGATCTCCTTCATGCGCGCCAGGCTGCCCTCGAAGAGCAGATTGGCGAACTCTCTCACCTTTTTGGGGTGTTCGTTCATCTCCCAGAAGGTCTCCAGTATCTCTACGGTCGGAAGTTTTCCGACGTCATACTCGTACAGCATCTGAAGCGCACACTCGCGCGCGACTCTTCGAAGTCCCATGATTGATTGCTATAAGGTCAAATTTATTTCGCGGTGGTCACTAAACAACCCTCGCCTCGAAGGCCAGGGGTTTGAGCTGCGTCGCCTAAAGGCGACTGGTGATCGGTGTACTTCTCTCGCCCCTACAGGGCTTCTTTTCGACTCACTGCCTATTCCCAGGGCTTGCGCCCTGGGCTTTCCCGGCGCGCCGCTTCGGGGCTCAGATTGCAGAGCCGCGCAGCGGCGAAACAGATCAGCCCAGAGCCCAAGCCCTGGGCCAATCAGAGAGCCCTGTAAGGGCGAGACGATTGTTCTCGTCGACTTCGCTGCTGTATGCCTCGCCTCAAGGCGAGGCGTTTCCACCATTCTTCATCGGGACACTGAGAAAGCCACCACTGAAACACGAGGACGCGAAGGACCTCCAGGTCCTGGCCACAGCTGAAGATCAAAGCTGTTTGATGACCTGTACCATTTCAATCGCCGCAAGCGCGGCCTCAAAGCCCTTGTTTCCGGTCTTGAGCCCGGCTCGGTCGATTGCCTGTTCTATGGAGTTGCAGGTGAGAACTCCATAAATGACTGGTATTTCCGCCTCCAACCCGACTGCCCCGATTTCTTTCGTTACCGCTGACGCAATGTGGTCAAAGTGCGGGGTTTCTCCCCGCAACAATGCGCCCAGACATAGGACAGCATCGTGTTTGCCCGTATGGGCTACCTTTTTTGCCGTTGCCGGGATTTCAAAGGAGCCGGGGACCCAAATGACCGTGATATCGTCCGGCTTGGCACCGTGCCTTTCCAGGGCATCCAGAGCTCCTGCCAGCAATCGATCGCTGATGAAGGAATTGAACCTGCTGATAACGATCGCAAATCGGCCGCCTGTAGCATCGAGCTTTCCCTGGATTGTTCTGGCCATTCCTCTTTCCTCCCTCTGCAAACGAAGCCCAGCTCGTCCGCGGGCATCAATTCTGCAAGAGAGCCCCTCGCAATACAAGCCCAATGATCAGTTCGCAGTTCGCCGTGGTTCGCAGTCTACAGGGTTCGGGCGCAGCGAAAGCCCGACACCATCCAGCGCTCTTGCGGATGAAAGAAATTCCGATAGGTTGAGCGGATGTGACTTCGCGGTGTGGCGTAGGACCCACCCCGCAGCACCTTCTGCCCGACCATCCATTTGTCGTTGTATTCATCAAAATCGGGCACGAAGCCGGGGTAAGGGACATAATCCGAGCTGGTCCATTCCCAGACGTCGCCGATCATTTGGTGGCAGGCATACGGATTCTGCCCGGCCGGGTAAGAGCCGATGGGAGCGACTTCCCAAGGGCGGTTCTCCAACAGATTTGCCGTTTCCGAATCCGCTGGTTTGTTCCCCCAGGGGAATGCCTTTGCTTCACCGGATTCGGAGTCGTAACAAGCAGTCCTTTCCCACTCGGCTTCAGTCGGCAGCCGCTTTCCGGCCCACTTGGCGCAGGCGGAAGCCTCATAGAAGCTCACATGCGAGACCGGCTCATTTTCGCAGTCCTCCGCCCTGTGCAAGCCAGTGTAGCCGCGGATCATCCAGTCGCCGTCCACCTTCTCCCAGTAGAGCGGCGCCTCCCAGCGTTCGTTCTGAACCGTCATCCAGCCCTCGGAGAACCACCAGCGATAGTCGCTGTAACCGCCGTCGCGCATGAACTGAAGATACTCTCCGACGGAGACGGGCGCACGATCGATAGCGAAATCCTGCACGTAAACAGGATGGGTCGGTTTTTCGTTGTCGAAGGCAAAGTCCTGTCCCCCGTGGCCGATCCGGAAGAGACCCCCGGGAATCTCGGCCATTCCCTGGACGTTTACGGTGGGACGCGAGCTTTCGGAATGGCCTGGTTTGTAGAGGTCGCAAAGAAGATGCTTGATGTCGTAAACGAGCAACTCCTGGTGCTGCATTTCATGCTCGATGCCAAGCCGTACCAGGCATCTGAGCTTCTCCGAACCGGACAGTGATTCCATGATCTCGAAGAGGTGCAGCATCGATTCATCGATAATTGTTCGATAGCGGAGGGTCTCCTTTACCGTCGGGCGCGAGCGCGTGCCGCGCTGATCCTTGTCTATCCTTACACCAAACCTGTCGTAGTACGAGTTGAAGTAATAGAGGTAATCCTCGTCGTAGACGCGGTACCCAGGCAGGAATTCCTTCAGCAGCATTTCGAAAAACCAGGAGGTATGACCCATATGCCATCGAGGTGGGCTCATGAATGGCGCGGTTTGTACTACGAAGTCCTCAATTTCCAGCGGAGCCACGATATCCAAGGTCTGTGCGCGGACCGCATGGTAGGCGTGCGCGATGTCCTCTATGGTTGTAGCAGCCATCGTTTTCTCCCAATAAATCTCTGGTACGGTGCGGGTCGGAGCGAGTCGCCCACACTCACAAGTGGGCCCGGGCTGATGCCAGAACGGGTAGACCGCTCGCCGCTAAGCCACTAACGGTTAAACTTGGTGACCGAACGCTTCACAAGGATCCGCAAAGAAGCTTCAGAAACTCTTGAGTCGTGCGGCCACTGGGGTAGACGGGCTTCCCGAGGCTGCGTTCCAGATCCGATGGTGAGAGATTGTCGACCAGGATGTGATCGATCCGGCTGACAGCCTCGTTCGGTATGATGACAAAATCTCCCAGGTCCCGGCCTTCCAGCGCAGCCAGAAAATCGCGACCCGCGAGCAGACCTGCGACCGTGATGCTCTTGCCCATAAATCGGTTTTCGACTTCGCAGATCTCGAGTCTCGAGCCGAACTTGCTGTTGAAGTCCTGGATGCAGCTCTTCAGGAACGGATAGAACAGCTTGGCCGTCGCGAGGGTTCCATAAAGATGTGGCCGAGGTTTTCTGCGCCGTTTGACCTCGCCTTGGAACTCGTCGAGGAAGCGCCGCACCATTCCCACGCCGTCCTCGATCTGTGCAAAATCATCATAATAGTCCTTGCCTGGAAGGGCCAGACCGCCCTGGATGAAGAATTCATCAGCCGGGTAGGCGAATGTGCGGTTGATCTCCCTCCGGAACTTTTCCTGCCAGGGCCGAACTTGAACAATAAGGTCGCGGCAGAAGGAGGGGGTGACGGGGGCAAATGTGTCCTTGTGCGTGCCGTGCTGCGAAAGCCCGAGCGGCACGATCGCTATCGACTCCACGCCAGGATAGAGCCTATAGAGGTCGAAAACTGTGTTCTCGAGATTCGTGCCGTCGTTGATGCCGGGCATCAACACGATCTGGGTGTGAAGCCGGATGCCGCCCTGAATGAGCTTCCTTATCTTTCGATTCAGATCGTCGGGCTTCCGGCGTCCCAATACGCGAGTGCGTAGTTCCGGGTCGGTGGCATGGACCGATATGTAAAGGGGCGACAGGGCCTGTTCGATCATCCGGTCGAGCTCCCGCTCCGGCAGATTCGTAAGCGTGATGTAGTTGCCGTGCAGGAATGAGAGGCGGTAGTCGTCGTCCTTGACTTTGAGGGTGTCGCGCACACCCGAAGGAAGCTGGTCTATGAAGCAAAAAAGGCAGGCATTGTTGCAGGTCCTGGTGCGGAAATCCTCCACCTTAATGCCCAGAGCTGCTCCAGTGGAGAGATCCAACTCAATACTTTCTTCCAAACCGCCAGCTCTGCGGACCTCGAGACTCACGTACTCGTCGGCGAGATAAAACCTGAGAGCCAGCTCGTCCGGAATCGGATGGCCATTGACGGCTAGGATCTCATCCCCGGGAACGATCCCGATCTGGTGACCTTGTGAACCGACCTCCACCTCCGTGACCTTAATCCCGTTTTTTCCCATCCTCCACTTCCACCTTCTGATAGGACTCGATGATTCCTGCCGATCGGTAAAAATAGTGCAGTCCCGACGCCACTGTGAAGAGCAAGGTGATCCAAACCAGTGGAAGGAATAATACCACTCCCAGCCGCGGCACAAAATTTGCCACCAGTGCGACCGCAACCGTGATCAGCTGGGCAGCCGTCGTGCATTTGCCGAGAAGGCTCGGGGGGAAGTGGGAGTGTTTGGTCTGGAGATGGATTATCAGAACGGAAAGAGCAATGAGAAGATCCCGGCTGATCGAGACAACCGTCAACCACATGGGTATGTGCACCGTCACCGGGACCGACTGAATTGTCAGGGTGACGAAGGCGGCAGTCAGCAGGAGTTTGTCGGCCATTGGGTCCAGAAAACTTCCCAGGGCTGTCTTCTGCTTCAGCTGGCGTGCGAGAAGTCCGTCGAGGGCGTCCGTTATCCCGGCCAGAACAAAGATCAGTGTTGCCGTCTTTGGATGGCCGTAAATCAGAAGCAAGACGAAGAAGGGAACGAAGATCATCCGCAGGATTGTCAGTTGATTTGCGTAAGTCAGCACCGTCACTTCCTCATGGAGTAAGTAAACATCACGGTTTGTCAATGAATGATGTTTATGCTTTGCCGCTGGCCGGAGCCTCAAAGGGCGCGTCGGCGGGCGCACGTACCAATGTGCGAACGATATTCATTGACAGACCGTACTTCAGGCCTGAATGGAGCCGCGGCTGCCGAAGGTGTCGGACCATCTTCCGAGCTCATTCCAGAAAACTCACAAATACTCCGTGCGATCCGATATGGTATAGGGGGCTGAGGAGTATTTCGCCTTACGGAAAAACCCATTCTAAGGCTTGGGATAGAGGATGTCACTCTCCGGCAACTTGAAGACGATGGATCTCGCGGAGCTGCTCCAGTGGGTCACCATTGGGAGAAAGACGGGATCTCTCGCTTTCATCAGGAATCAGATCAAAAATGCTATTTTTTTCCGCGACGGCCTGATCATTTCCTCCAGATCCAATGATCCCACCAAGCAACTCGGACACTTTCTCCTGTTTCAGGGAAAGATCACGGAGATGCAGCTCAAGAAAGCACTGGAAATCCAACAGCAAACCAGGGGCGTGCTCGGCAAGATCCTCGTGCAGGAGGACCTGGTTTCAGAACAGGAGGTTGAGCGGGCTCTTGTATCCCGTACGGAGGAGGTCATCTACGACCTGTTCCTTTGGGAAGACGGCTACTTTCACTTCACCTCTGAAGGGTACAGCCTCGATGAGCTCATCCTGATCACCGTCGACATCAATTCGATCATCTTCGAGGGAGTTCGCCGCAAGGATGAATGGGTACGCATCCGTGAGATTTTCCCGAGCAACGAGGTGGTGCTGGCACTGCGCTCGGACATAGATTTGAAGTCCTTGTCCCTGACTTCGCTGCAGAAAAAACTGCTCTATCTGCTCACATTAGGGAAGCCCGTCTCGGAGATGATTCTGGAACTGCATGGTTCCGAGTTTCTTGTCAACTACGCGCTCTTTCAGCTGTATGAAAAGGGCGTGATAGAAGTGAAGCAGGTGCTTTCTGCGCCGGTCGTTGTGGTGGAAAGTCCCGGCACGCTCTTCAACAAGGGTCTTGCGCTGATGCAGAGCCGCAAATACCAGGAAGCAATTGCCGTGTTTCAGGAGGTTCTCCGGACGGATCCGCAAAACTCGCAGGCTGATGAGCTGATCGAGCTGGCTGAGAAAGCCATCTGCCATGATTACTACACGCACTCGATTCCTGCCCACAAGGTGCCCTATTTCCTTGTCCCCGAGTCGAGCCTGACCGGCTACAGTCTATCGCATCAGGAGGGATTCGTCGCATCCCGGATTAATGGCGCATGGGATGTAAAATCGATCGTAATGCTCTCACCCTTGCGAGAGATCGAAATCCTCCAGGTCCTGGACAAACTGGCCAAGATGGAACTCATCGGTCTGAAATAGATAAGCCGCCGAACAACGAACTTTCAGTCGTACGCCTCGCAGTCCTGTCAGAGGCTCTCCAACAAGCCATCGCTTTCCGCTTCCATAATCTATGCAGAACGTGACGGGGCAGCATAGCCGCAACCAAAGGAGTTTGGCATTCCTTCGCCAGCCCTTGCGGCGGTTTTTTACCGCCAAGGCGCCAAGACGAGTCTTGTGACCCTGTCGAAGTGGCAGTCTAGAAGCCGGTTCGAATTCCGACCCGGAAATTTGCGCGCAGCGCAGGATAACCCAGCACCTCCATGTAACGCGCATTCAGCGCGTTGTTGCATGCGACAAACAGGGACGAACCCCAGCCGATCTTGTATCCCGCCAGCAGATCGAGAATGCTGTAACCCGTGTTGCGGGTCATTCCGAGGCTCGAGAAATCGGAGTCGACCCTGCTGCCCACAAAGATTCCCGTAGCTCTCAGATCCCAGTGTCCCGGCTTCCAGCTGATATCCAAATATCCCGAGTGCCGCGGGCGTCGGAACAGTTCCTGTCCCCGCGCAAATGCCGGATCTGATGCGTCGGTGCTTTCGAGAACTTTGGCGTCAGTGTATGTGTAGGCTCCGGAGATCTCCCAGTTCCAGCCCAGGTCCCGCCGAAGCACCAATTCGACACCGCGCGCCCTGGTTTTTCCGATGTTGAAAAATGTACCCGAGAAGGTGGTGAAGTCGGTGACATTAAAACCAATCTGGTTGCGGAAGTGGTTCTCGAAATAAGTGACCTCGACGGAATCCCGGCCGGATCCGAAATGCTGTTCGATGCCCGCATCGAAGCTGAGCGCTCGTTCAGGACGGAGGTTTGGATTGCCCATGAAGAAGGGCGAGTTGCTGAAGGACTCGATCAGGCTGGGTTCCTTGATCCCAAGACCGAAGTTCGCTTTGAGCTTGGTCAGTCCGAATAGGGACCCGGAAACCGGTTCGTGCGCGTGATAGGCAATCGACAGGCGAGGAGCCGCGAAAAAGCCGAAGCTGGCGTTGTGCTCCAGGCGCACGCCTGTCGTGGTGAAGAATCGATTGTGGAAAGACCATTGATCCTGGAAATAGCTGCCGTAATTATCGCGGAATGCTTCTGTGGGATTCAGTTGCGGATCGCCAATCGTGCCGGATTCGCGTTCATAGTCGGCACCTGCCGTAAAGACATGGCCATGCGGGAGAATCAAATCGCTCTGGTAATTTACCTTCTGTCTGCGCGTCTGGTTGAGAGTCTGATAGGTGAAATCTGAGAAAGGAAATGGCGCGGTGCGACCTTCAAATTGCGGGACATAGCTTCCGGAATCAATGGCATCCGCCGAGAATTGCCGTGAATCATTCACCACATAAGAGACTTTCTGTGTCCAGGAGGTATTGGCCAGATAGGTGAATGTCAAACTGCCCGCCTCGTTTCTGTTTCGGTAAAAGGCGTCTTGATCGGGACGCTCGAAGGCCCATTGCCCCGGAACGCCCGAACGGCCTGCCTCGCTGCGGAAGACAGCCCGTATCTCGGAATTGCGTGTGGGGCGAAAGCCCAAATTGCCTGCAATGGATGCATCGTTGAAGGAACCGTTGGAGACGTTGTTATCCGTATCGAAACGGGAGAAAAAGACCGAATAATCAACGCGCTCACCCTTCCCCTCAACGCCTCCGCCATAGCGGTATGAGGCGAAGGTGCCTCCTTCAATCATCGCGGAAGGCTTTGGAGAAAGTCCTTCGCTCGTTCCACGCCTCGTGAAGATCTGCACGACTCCCGCGGTGGCGTCGGTTCCGAACAGGGCGCTTTGTGGCCCACGCACAACCTCAATGCGGTCAATTCCGGTGGTGGACAGATAGGCGAAGTTGAAAGTTCCACCGGGTTCGTTGACGGGGATGCCGTCAATCAACACCTTCGTGTAATTGGAACCCCCTCCACGAATGAACAGGGAAGTCACCTGGCCAAATCCGCCGCTCTGTACTACGGTGAGCCCCGCTACGCGCCGCAGGGCATCGGCTACGGTCGCAATTCCCTCTCCGGCCAGTTGCCTCCCGGACATGACGGTAACGCTGCTTCCCACTTGTGAGAGCGGCGTTTCCGTTTTTGTTGCCGTGACGATGATTTCCTGCTGCGGTGATGGTACTTCCAGAATAAGAGACAACAGTCGGGGATCGTGCGTTACCTCTACCGGCTGGTCCTTCAGGGGAGCAAAACCGGCCAGGATTGCGGAGATCACATACCTGCCGGGCCTCACATCCAGTGTAAACCCGCCCCGGCTGTTGGTCTGCGTGGCAGCGACGAGCCTGCCCTCGGAATCCCGCACCTGCACGAGCGTCCTCGGTAGAGCGGCGCCACTCTGATCGCGGACGTCTCCGGTGATTCTCACGGCTTCGGCGGCGTGCTTCGCAGCTTGCGGATAGCACGTGGCGCGGCCGAGAACAACCGCGAGGAACAACAGGCAACAGGACAGATACGGCGAGCGCGGACCGCGAAAATCTTTCCGTGAATCCGCAATCACGGAGGGCTTTGATCTCATGGGCCACTTCCTTCGTTCAAAATGGGCTGTACTTCGGGAATTCCGCCGGACAGATGACGGACAGTGAAGTCCAATCCAAAGAGTTGGTGAAGATTCTCGCGCGTGATGACTTCGTCAACCGGGCCTTCACGGCGCACCTCTCCTTCCGACATCAGGAGAATCCGATCGCAGAATGCCGCGAGGAGATTTATTTCGTGCGAGACAACAAGTGTGGCCAGACCCCGCTCGAGCGTGATACGTCTGACAAGCCGCATCAGTTCCACCTGATAGTTGATGTCCAGGTTCGCCGTGAACTCGTCGAGCAGGAGCACCCGGGCCTGTTGGGCAAGCGCCCGTGCCAGCAGCAGCCGTTGTTTCTCGCCGCCTGATAACTCCGAGACTCGGCTCGCCTGATAGTCCAGAAGACGGGTCATCGACAGTGCCTCGAGAGCTATTTCCTCATCCTCCGCACTCTCGAAGCCCAGTAGCGAAAGGTGCGGCGAGCGCCCTAGCAGCGCAAACTGGAGGACGCTCTGGTGGTAATATGCGCCACCATTTTGCGGGACCATCGCGATGCGGCGTGCAATGTCCCTGCGTGCCAGCTTCGTGAGCGGCATCTCTTCGAGGAGTATCTCGCCCGACGCAGGGCGAAGAATCCCGTCGAGAAGCCGCAGGACGGTAGTCTTGCCCGAGCCGTTCGGGCCAATGATTCCTGTAACCGTTTTCGAAGTCAGGTTCAGAGTCACGCCGCGCACAACCGGCCGTCGGTAGGAAAAGCTCAGGTTGCGAGCCTGCAGCACGCATCTCCCGGGCCCCGTCATGGCTTTCCTCCCCTGCGGCGCAAGAGGTAAACGAACAGAGGAGCGCCGCACAGAGCTGTAATGACGCCCACGGGCAGTTCGGCCGGTGAGAGTACGGTTCGTGCGAGAGTGTCCGCCAGCAAGGTGAAAATGGCGCCGAACACAAAAACAGTGGGAAAGAGCAGGCGATTGTCCCCGCCAAACATCATGCGTGCCAGGTGTGGGCAAATCAGCCCGATATATGCAATCGGACCGCTGACGGATACGACGGCGCCGGTGATGAGCGAGGCGATGACGTACACGACGACCTTCACCCGCCGAACTTCAATGCCGAGAACCATCGCATCCACTTCGCCCATCGAAATCAGGTTCAGGCTGTGGGAGCAGAGGAATAGAGCGAAACAGCCAGCAAGCACGATGGCGGCAACGACGTAAATGGAAGCATCGACCGGGCGGCTCAAATCGCCGATCAGCCAGTAGAAAATGCCCCGCAGATCCGCCTGGTTGGTGCTGGTAAGCAGAAACACGTTGATGGAGGAGATGAATGACGCCAATACAATTCCCGCCAGGAGCAAACGCTGCGAGCCCTCGCCCATCCGGTCGCCGCCGCCCGCCACCACGTAAACGGCAGCGACGGTAAGTGCCGCTCCCAGAAATGCCGCGGCGGGCCTGCCGAAGAGAAGGCTGCCGCTCATCGAGAGACCCGTGGATGTCAAGATGACCGAATACAGGATCGTTCCCATGGATGCCCCGGTGGACACGCCGAGAACGTACGGATCTGCGAGTGGGTTGCGCAGCAGAGACTGAAAGGCCGTCCCAGCCGCAGCCAGTGCGGCTCCGACAAGTGAGCCGAGGAACACGCGCGGCAGTCGAACAGAGAGGAGAATGGAATCCAGAGGAACCGCTGCAGGAGCACCACCGGTCAGGTGTGCTTTCAGAATCCGGAAAGAAATGCCCGCCGGAATGTGCACGCTTCCGACGTTCAGCGACAACAGTGCAGCGCATGCCCAGAACGCCAGCAGGATGAGACTCATGCTCAGGATGCGTTGTATCGACAGTCTGTTCATCGAAAGCGCTCCGGGTGAAGCTTCCGCGCCAGTTCTTCGACACCGTCCACAAAGCGTGGCGACGGATGCTGGAAGACTTCTTTAAGGACATAAATGCGGTTTTGCTTTACCGCGCGCAGGTCCTTCCATCCCGCAATGCGCCTAAGATCAGGCAGAGGGCTTCCGGTGTGCTCAACGGTGATGATGACGTCCGGATCACGTGCCAGAACCTGTTCCAGGCTGTATCTCGGGTAGAATTCGTCTATGTTTGCCGTGATTGAATCCACATTCGCATGCCGAAGAACATCCGTTTCGAATGTGCTCTTGCCGGGGGACAGGAGCGGGTCGAACCATGTGATAAAGAACGCCCTCGTCGGCGGCAGGCCGGCGAGTCGGCGTCTGATCCCGTCCAATCTGGCCTTCATCTGCGCGACCAGTTGTTCCCCTCGCCCGGCACAGTCTGCGATGCGGCCGATGTTTTCGACGGTCTCGAAGATCTTCTCGACCGAGCGAGGTGCGGTGACATAGACCGGCAGCCCGAGGTCCGACAGTCTGAGAACAGCCGTGCGATCGTTTCCGGCCGTGGAGGCAATGATGAGATCGGGCTTGGCAGCCAAAATAAGTTCATAGTTGGGATTCAGGAGATCGCCGATCTTTGCTCTGCTTTTCGCCGAATCGGGCCAATCGCAGTTGGTGGTCACGCCGATTACCCGGTCGCCGGCTCCCAGGAGGAACAGAGTCTCCGTAACGCTGGGAGCCAGCGATATGATTCGCTGCGGGTGCGTGGGCAACTCGACCTTCCGTCCAAGGCCGTCTGAGTAAACGATCAGCGCACGTTGTCCGGATTTCGGGCGAGACCCGGCTTCATCCGGTTTGGGGCGCGAACAGCCAATGACTGCGCAGAGCAATGCGATTGTTACGAATGCGGAGGGAAAATAGCCCGCCAGCCTGTACTTAAATAAAAAGTCCCCGGCTTTCCGTCGGGAAAGGCAGGGGCCGTGGCGTCTCGAGGACATTCCAGGTCTCTTTCTCGCGAAGAGCTGACTGAATCGTGCGATGAGGCAGGTTTCCTGACTCACGGGTCCTGGCCGGGCTTCTCGCCTTCCCCGTCATTATGAGAACGACGAGTGGCGGGCTTTTCTGCGCATGACATAGTCACAGGCCGCAGAAGCCGGCTATCCGTTTACAGTGGCGGGACCGTGTGGGATTTGCACCCACTTCCCTTTTAACCCCTGAGGGCACCCGCATCGCATCCGGAAAGATCAATTGCTGCAGATGAATCAATACCACCTCGGTTCGTTTCTTGTCAAAGACAGATTCAGAAATCTAAATTCCCGCGGCTGGATCCGGCTTCGATTTACGATTGACGACTGACGATTGAAAGACCTGCTGGACGTTCAATCGTCTACCGTCAATTTTTGACGACTCTCTTTCATCTCCCGCACGGCTGGGATAGACTTCGCCTTTGCCTAGGAAAGTGCATGATCAAGACGATTGAATGGACGCAATCCGGCGTCGTCATGCTGGACCAGAGGCTATTGCCGACGAAGGAGATTTACAACACCTACACGGATTATCGGGATGTCGCCGAAGCAATCCGTTCCATGGTGATTCGGGGCGCGCCTGCAATTGGAGTCGCGGCGGCCATGGGAATTGCGCTTGGAGTGCAGAACGCGGAGGCGAATACACAAGACGCGCTGGATTGTGAATTCGAGCGCATCTGCGAGGTCATGACGGGTACGCGCCCGACTGCAGTCAACCTGTTCTGGGCTATCGAGCGCATGAAATCAGCCTATGCGCGCTTCCGTTCGGGTGGGATTCCGGCCATTCGCGCGGGCCTGTGCCGCGAAGCACAAGAAATGCATCGTGAGGACGTGCAGGCCAACAGGGAAATGGGCCGCTTCGGCCAGCAACTCATTCCTCCGCAGGCGAGCATCCTGACGCACTGCAATGCCGGTGCCCTCGCCACCGCCGGCTATGGAACAGCACTTGGGGTGATCCGTGCAGCCGTCGAGGCCGGCAAACGTGTCCAGGTATTCGCCGACGAAACCCGGCCGTTTCTGCAAGGGGCGCGGCTGACGGCGTGGGAACTTGAAAAGGATCGAATCCCCGTTACCGTGATTACCGACAACATGGCGGGACACTTCCTCCAAAGGGGGAAGATCGATTGCGTCATCGTAGGAGCTGATAGGATCGCCGCAAACGGTGATGTGGCCAACAAGATAGGTACCTATTCGGTTGCCGTTCTGGCAAGGGAAAACAACGTGCCCTTTTTCGTAGCGGCGCCGGTTTCCACTCTGGACCTGTCGCTGCCTGACGGCAGTTACATCCCGATAGAGGAGCGCGATCCGGAAGAGGTTCGGAGGATCCAAGGTGTCCAGGTGACTCCGGAGCGCATCGGGGTGGCCAATCCGGCGTTCGATGTGACCCCGAATCGCTACGTCGGTGCCATAATTACCGATCGCGGCGTCGCGCGTCAGCCATATTCCGAATCATTGAAGCAGATTGCCGCACAAGTTAAACAGGGCTGAGATGGGCTCATCGTCAATCGTCAGTCATCGACTTACCTTTCATTCCAGGAAATCTCATGCTCGTTTTGGGGATTGAGTCCTCCTGCGATGAAACAGCTGCCGCTCTGGTCGAGGATGGACATAAGATTCTGTCCAATGTCGTCGCCTCGCAGGTGGATACTCACCGCAGTTTCGGCGGCGTGGTGCCCGAGCTGGCGAGCCGTGAACACCTCCGAAACATCGGCTTCGTAGTGCGCGAGGCTTTCCGGACGGCGGGCAAGAGATACGAGGACATCGACGGGATTGCGGTGACGAACGGCCCGGGCCTCATCGGATCGCTTCTCGTAGGGCTTTCCTTCGCCAAGGCGATGGCTTTCTCGCTCAACAAGCCCCTGGTTCCGGTCAATCACATCGAGGGGCACATCTATTCTGCCTTTATCGAACACCCTGGGATTGCCTACCCACTGCTGGCCCTGGCAGTCTCGGGGGGACACACTTCACTCATCTATGCGCCGGAGGCCGGGCACTATCAATCCGTGGCTCGAACCCGCGACGATGCCGCAGGAGAAGCACTGGACAAGCTTTCCAAATTCCTCGGCTTGGGCTATCCCGGCGGCCCGATGATCGATAACCTGTCCACCCGCGGAAATCCGAACGCTTTCTATTTCTCCGTGCCGAAGATAAGCGACGGCAGTCTCGATTTCAGCTTCAGCGGATTCAAGACTGCCGCCCTGCGGCACATTCAGGCGTCCGGGATAAAACCACGCCATTCGAGCGGGAGGATCTCGCAGAAGACCCTCGATCTGGTGGCCAGCTATCAGCGGGCAATCGTCGACACTCTCCTTTCACAAACGCGCAAGGCCGTCCTCCGCCTGCAGCCCTTATCCGTTCTCCTGGTCGGGGGTGTAGCATGCAACAGCCTCCTCCGGAAGACCTTCAAAGCGGAGTTCGAAGGCCTGCCGCTTGGCCGTGAACACGAGGGTGTGGCGATCAAGGTCTATTATCCAGCGCCTGTCCTCACCACCGACAACGCCGCAATGATCGCCGCGGCGGGAACTCCAAAACTGCTTGGCCATCCCGTCCGGCAGCTCGACCTGAATGCCCATGCCGATCTGCGGCTCTGTTGAAGAAGGCTGAAGGTAGCAGCAAACGGCCGCAGGTTTGCCTGCTTTATTTGGGGCATTTCACAGTAAAATGCAGCGCATTGATAACATTCACCGGAGGTTCATCATGGCGAGAGTCGATCGAAGGAGTTTCATCCAGGGTACCGCGAAAGCGGCGATGGTAAGCACCGTGATTCCTCTCAATTTTTTGAGCCGGGCGGTCGCACCGCCGGCCCCGCGAAGGATGACCATGACCTTGTCCTGCGGCGCTATCGGGGTGGCCGCAAATCAACGAGAGGCCGTGGAATTGGCTTCCAGGCACGGATTCGAATCCGTGGAGGTTGATGCTTCCTACCTTGCATCACTATCCGGTGACCAGCTGGCCGAGTTCCTGACATATATGAAGTCGAAAAACATCTCATTCGGTGCAGCCGGTCTTCCCGTGGAATTTCGCCAGGATGAAGGGAAGTTCAACGACGGTATGAAAAGGCTCCCCAACATAGCTGCGGCTCTGGCGAGAGCAGGGGTGAGCCGTGTCTCAACCTGGATCATGCCGTGCCACGATTCGCTGACCTATGTGGGCAACTTCCGGCAGCACACGGCGCGCTTGCGCGAGGTTGCGAGGATTTTGGCGGATCAACAGATTCGGCTAGGACTCGAATATGTGGGAGCGAAGACTTTGTGGACCAGCAAGCGTTACCCCTTCCTGCATACGATGGCGGAAATGAAGGATTTGATCGGGGAAATGGGCTCCCGTAACGTTGGTTTTCTGCTCGACAGCTTTCACTGGTGGAATGCGGGTGAAACGGAGAAAGACATCCTGTCTCTCGGCCCGGAGCAGGTGGTATCGGTCGACCTCAACGATGCTCCTGCCGGAATTCCGAAGGAACAACAGGTCGACGGGCGCCGTGAACTCCCCTGCGCCACCGGCGTCATTCCGGTTGCGGAATTTCTCAATGCGTTGAATCAGATCGGATACGACGGACCCGTCCGGGCCGAACCGTTCAACAAAGCGGTAAATGCCCTACCGAAGGAAGAAGCCTGCGCCGTAGCAGCCAAGTCCCTGAAGCAGGCGTTTTCATTGATAAAGTGAGGACCGCCACAAATTTCCCGAATTGCCCAGGGCAGCATAGCCGCTACCGATAGTAGAACGCGGTAATGACGTCAACGTCTGATTGTTCGCGGTTCGCAGTTCGCGGTTCACAAAGACTGCGAGCCCCTGCGAACAGCGAACTGCGAACTGTGAACTTTGACCGTTCTGCCCGATAAATTCACTTTTCATTGAAGGCGGCGGAGTAACGGAACGACTCCACGTAGTGCCCATCCTTTTTTTCGTGCTCCCGGCGGTACTCTTCTTTCAGTTTCGAGAGATCGGCAGGATTCCAGTCGGGACGATATTTTGATGCCGCTGGCTCAAACTGGCTGACGTGTTTCGAGGCGGCCTCCATCTTCTTCTCAAAGACCGAGTCAATATTGACGAAATAATTCGCATCTTGCGGAGCTGCATAATAGAAGAACATGTTCCGCACTTTGTACGGCTGCAGCCTGTCCACGAGAAGGTGCTCCGGGTAGTAGAGGTGAAATTCCGCTGCGCGAATGGCATCAATGGAATTGGACGCCGCCATACGGTGGTCGGTCTTGTGCCAACGCCCATACCATTCGCCGGGGTCCACGCTGAGGACGGCGTCTGGGCGATACTGCCGGATGATTTTCGTCGCCTGCCCGCACAGATACTTGGGCGGGACGTACTCCAACTCGCCGTCGTCATGACCCATCCAGATGATGTTCGCGGCCGGGATGCCGAGAACCGCGCAGGCAGCCTCTTCTTCGGACTTACGGATCCTGGCCAGGCGCTCGGAGGTCATCTCCTGGTCGAAGCTCCCTTTGTCGTCGTTGGTATAGATCGCAATGATGATCCGGTTGCCGTTTTTGGTCAACAGTGCCAATGTCCCACCGACTGCGAAGGAGTCGTCGTCAGGGTGCGGAGAAAACACCAGGATTGTCTTGTTCTTGTACTCTTCGAGCCTTTCCTGTGCCATGGACGCGGCGGCAAGCAGAAAAGCACTTGCCATTATTAGCAGTGTTCTCATCTCGATTCCTCCTTGAAATGGAAAAGATCTGCTACTAATTTCCCGAATTACGCCGAAGGCAATTCGTGGAGGTGTTCGGATTTCGGGCGAAGATCATGACACCGGCATCGATCTTGGGCGATTGGAAAACCACCACCGGATTTCTTCGGGCGAAACACGGCGATGACGGCGCAGCGCCCGGCGGACCGCCCGCGCTCGCGGCAGCGCGCGTAAAAAGAGCGGCAGCGCGCGCAACGAAGGCCACTCACGCACCAATACATACCCCAAGGCTGCGGCATCGCGCATGGTGATAGGAACAAAGAACCGGGCGTAGGTTCCCCGATCCATGTTTTTCACTCGCATCAGGAAGCGGTTCTTGAAGGAGTGCATGTTGATTTCAGCCGGAAGTTGCGCGCGCCTATCGGGGAAGACGAACCGGACATGGTAGCCGGTTGCTTCCGGAACATATAGGCAGCGCCAGCCGATCCACTGAGCACGCCAGGCAAGGTCGGCGTCTTCGCGATAAGCAAAGAAATCTTCGTCGAAGTACTGGCCTCCCGCTTGCACCTCCTCCAGCATTGCACGGCGATAAAAGGCGGCCGCACCCGACGCCCCAAAAACGTACTCGCGCTTGTCGTACTGCCCCCGATCCGGCTCTTCCGATCCTCTGTCGAGGTGTCGCTGGTTTCGTGTCATGTAGATTCCCGTGGTGTCCAACAGCCTTTCCCTGGTTGAATCGGCCGGCCACCGCCACAGTTTTCCGGTGGCGGAGCCCGCTCGTCCGTCGCGATCAAGCGCCTGGACAAGGGTATCGAGGAAGCCGGGATCGAGCTTGACATCCGGATTCAGCACCATTACGTAGTCGGAAGGGTTCGCCGCTATGATCCGGTTGTGCGCGGCGCAGAATCCGATGTTTCCGGTTGCGAAGTGAGATGTGTGGAGCATGCCGCCGAAGTCAGCGACGATCTCCGGAGTACGGTCCGTTGAGGCATTGTCCCAGAGACACGTAATGAAATCGCGAAACGTCTGATCCTCGAGACTTCGCAGGCACGACTCCAGGTAGCGGGCAGAATTGAAGGTGACGATGCTGACCAGAACCCGTGGATTCATCAAGGCACCTCGCCCAGCGTGCTGAAATGTCTGGCCACTGTCCAGAAGGTCCGGGCGGCGGTTGCACGAGAGGAGCCATTGGAGGGGCGGCGAATGAGGGACAGGGCTGCCCGCAGATACATGCCGCTTACCACGAGTTTTCGCACACGTTCTGCCGCGGAGTCGCCGTGATGTTTCGCGAAGTAGCGGATCTGGTTGGTATGGAAAAATATGAGAAACTCCTCCTGCCCCAGCTTGCTGAGACTGTAGCCTCCGTGATGGATAAAACGAGCGGACGGTTCGAAACGAATGCGGCCATCCGCACTCCAGATACGCCGGCACAGATCCACGTCCTCGAACCAGGCAGGACGGAACCTCTCGTCGAAGCCGCCCAGGAACTCCAAAGCACGGCGTGACACCATCAGGCAGGCCGCCGCAGGCTGGTAGACATCCGATGCGCCGTGCGGATTCCAGGAGGACATGAGGTAGCGACGCGTCCAGGGATTGGCGGGCCATATTTCGTCGAGAAGCAGCAAATCGGCTGCCACGCTTCCGAGAATCGGAAAGGCACGCACATTGAATCCGGTTTGCGGCCTGCCTGTGGGATCGAGAAGGAGTCCCGCCGCGGCCCAAATGCCGGCCTCAAGCGTCAACTGCTCCGCAAGGAGATCGACAGAGCCCGGGAGAACCTCGGTGTCGGGATTGAGGAATAGCACCAGGTCTCCACGGCTGCCCCGCCAACCTAGGTTGGCGGAGGCTGCGAAGCCTGCATTGGCGGATTGTCCGATGAGCTTTACCGGAGTTACGTCACTCGTCAGAAAGTCCGCGCTCCGATCCTCAGATGCATTGTCGACGACAAGGATCTCACAGCCGCGGGCGTGCTGCAGGAGAGAAAGGACACACCGCTCGAGAAATCCGCCCGAGTTCCAATTCACTATGACTATCGAGATCATTCCAGCCTGAAATACCACTTGAGGAAGGTGGAAGCTCCTTCCGGTACCGGAGGCATGAAGTCCTTCCGCGCCATTGCCTCGGAGCGCAGAATTGCCCGCCACAAGGAGTCGCCGGAGGTATGCCATTGTGCCCTCAGCCTGCGGCGGTCCTTCATCATTGCCGCCAGCAGCGGGATCGAACCTGCAAATCCACGAAGGTAACTCCAGCCTTTCCCGTGCGCACAAGTGCGTACAAGCCAGGAGACCTGAGCCGCCGCTATCCGCAGGCAACTGCGCCACAATACGCGCGCAGGCAGGCTCTTGCTCAGCAGTAGGATGGAATTTCGTGTGCGCAGGCGAACGGCCAGAGACGAGAACTCCCCTCCGCTTGTCGCGGCCCCTAAGTGATAGACCACAGCATTCGGAACATACCATCCTCGATGGCCCGCAGCCTGGAGACGAAGTGCGAGGTCTACGTCCTCCAGATAGGCGAAGAACCGTCCGTCGAAGCCTCCGATTTCGCCCAATACCGATTTGCGATACAGGGCTGCGCAGCCGCAGGCCGCGAAGATCTCCGTTTCTTCGCGGTAGTCAGGACGGTCCTCCAACTCCTGACCACGCCGATACCCGATCCCCGCGCGCAGGAAGCAGTCTCCGGCGCTGAAGATGCGGTTCCGGTCGACAAAATCCAGAATGCGGCAGGCGAGGAAATCGGCCTCGGGATGGCGTTCCATCGCGCGTACGCACTCCTCGAGCCAATCGGGTGCGACTTCGGTGTCGTTGTTGAGGACTGCAATCCAATCTCCGTGGGACGATTGGATCCCCAGGTTGACCCCTCCTGCAAACCCCAGATTTCTGTCCGCGCGCAGATGCACCGCCTCCGGCGCAACGCGTGCGACTATCTCCATGGAAGCATCCGTGGAAGCGTTGTCCACAAACACGAGTTCAAAGCGGGGGTATGTGCAGCGCAAGAGCGACGACAGACATGTTTCGAGATGTGCCGCGCCGTTATGATTCGGGATCACGACAGAAATCAAGGGTTGGCCGGCGCGCTGAGTCATCGGCGGATTATATCCATTTCCCTTGACACTCATTGCAGTGAAAAAATATGTTCAGCTGGCCTGCCTATGAGGATTTCATGAAATTGTCGGTGGTCATTCCTATTTTCAACGAGAAGAGAACGATCCTCGAGATCGTGCAACGGGTTCGTGATGTCGATCTGCCCAAGGAGATTATTCTCGTCGACGACTGTTCCACGGACGGCACACGCGAAATTCTCGAAAGCCTTCCTCCCTCGGATGACTTGAGGATCCGCCTTCAGCCGCATAACTTCGGCAAGGGCGCGGCCCTGCGAGCAGGTTTCGAGCATGTGTCCGGCGATATTGTGGTCGTGCAGGATGCGGACCTCGAATACGATCCGGCCGATTATGCTGAACTGATTCGACCGATCCTGGCGAACAAAGCCGATGTTGTTTACGGCTCTCGCTTCCTCAGCGGACCCCACCGCGTGCTGTTCTTCTGGCATTACGTCGGCAACCGCATTCTCACCACCCTTTCCAACATGTTGACCGATCTGAATCTCACGGACATGGAGACCTGCTACAAGGTTTTCCGCGCCGATCTCCTGAAAAAAATCAGGTTTCGTGAAAACCGTTTTGGCTTTGAGCCCGAATTTACCGCCAAGGTGGCCAAGGCCCGCTGCAGAATCTATGAGGTGCCCATCTCCTACAGCGGACGCGATTACTCAGAAGGAAAGAAGATCGGCTGGAAGGATGGTGTCGCGGCGCTCTTCATCATCCTCAAGTACCGCCTCATCGACTAAGAAACGTGGGGACCTTCCAGGCCGGGTGGAATCCATGCAAAAACAGGTAAACGGGTGGGACGCCCGCAATAGTGTGAAGCCACCCGCACAGCGACGCTCTGCGGGTGGAGACTCACTAAGGGCTCGCTCAAGAATAACTTCACATTCTGCTGCAGGCCAGCGGGCAGCAGCCCGAAGGGGCGCGGCGGCGGGCATCTGCTTCATTGCCGCTCCTCGACGATATACACCGATATCGCCAGCGTCGCGGCGCCTCGCCAGACCTATTACGTGATAATCTCGGTCACACAAGACGGCATTTTGACCGAAATCACCGATCGAGACGGCAAGAGCGTTCTAGTTCGCGACGATTGGAAGATAGCCTCGTACACTCCATCCGCGGGCAAGTTTGCCTTTGAGGTCCGTGGACGGGACGAAGTCTGGATTTCCAACTGGATTTTCGAACAGAAGCACCTCCAATAAGGTAGATCCCTTAACTGTGAAGTGGGGACGTCCTACTCGTTTACCTATTTCGCGATATATATCGGGGCGGGCAGATGCAAGGCG
>DASQID010000579.1:0-6112 GCA_035631775.1 Acidobacteriota bacterium | reverse complement strand
CCAATATTGCATGCCGTCTGCCGTGATGACGGTTGCCGATGCCGAGCCGGATGTGCTGGCAAAGGGAGTCACTTGACTGCCCTCCCGTGCCTTTAGAACGGAACGAACGTGATTTTGCACGGTGAGGATCTTCTGCCTGCGGTCGTATTGGATAATGTCGCCGGAGGTTGTTCCGCTGTTGTCGGCGATTCGAGGCGTGTCGCGCAGATATAGTATCTCCTTTTGGGCATCATAGTCGCCACGCCCGGAACTCGCC
Source organism: Acidobacteriota bacterium (assembly GCA_035631775.1). Taxonomy (GTDB): domain Bacteria; phylum Acidobacteriota; class UBA6911; order UBA6911; family UBA6911; genus DASQID01. Next base: position 5,856 of record DASQID010000579.1, on the reverse strand, counting down.
GTCCTAGCGCCATCCTGGTATTGGAAGTCCCCCCACTGAGAGACCTGCTGCGCAGCACCGTCAGTTTCTCTAAAGGCAGCTTCTATGTGGGAACTTGAAGTGTGAAACTCCTGGGGTGGCGATTCCGTCGTGGGATCCGCGGGCTTGAGGTAATAGACTCGCACCCTGTTTTCTCCGCGAAAGTCCCGGAGTCGATTGCTGCCGGCAAAGAAGTGAAATTCAACAACGTCGGCGGTCAGCCGGCGAATCTCCGGACGCCCGGCTTCACCGAGCGGAATCCCGATGAGCACGACGTTTCCGGTCGCCCTTCCGGATTCGAAGTTGTCGCCTGATTCCGAGTAGGTCATCGTCAAAGCGTTTGCGGCGAGAGATCGGGTCGCCGCACTAGGGCTGGTTTCGTTTGTTTTGGGGGGCGTCGAATTCAACTGAACCGACGTTTCGGCCTTCAACTCACTGAGCGCGCTCCTGCCCTCCACCTCGCGGAAACTCAGGCGCACATCTTCCGCCGAAAGCTCATCTCGAGCGGCTTCCTGTGGGCGAATGGTCAACATGCGAGCATGCTCATGGACGTGAATCGCCTGCAAAACGGCCGAGTCCGGCGCGAAGAGAGTCTCGAGGCTCTCGCCGGTGACCAACGTCTCCTCCGCAGGACGCTTCATGCGAAGTTCCACACCTCCCTGGCTTTGTATCTGCGAGGGCTGTCCGTTCGACGTATTGAGTTCCATGTGAATGGTGGATCCGCGCAACTCCTGGTCGCCCTCTGGACTTTTTGACGAAAATGCGGCACGGCCCGAAACGTCTATGCGCTGAAGCGATCCGCTGTCTTGATCAATTCCAAATACCATCCGATCCCCCTGCAGAGTTCGTGGCCCGAGCGCATCCTGCGACGACTGGTATGCTACGTTCCCCTCGCAGACCAGGGAGGTGAGATGTTTCTGATCCTCACTGAAACGGGCTTCGATCAACTCGCCCGAAAGAGAAGCTGACTCCGAATCCAGATGAGCATCGCCCATAAATCGCAGAAGCCGCTCGTCCTTGGAGAAGAATCCCCTGCTCGAACGAGCACGGATGTGCTCGGTCTGATGAGAGTCGTTCTGCGTGGAAGGGGCACGGGTAATGGTGAAATCGAGGTTTCCCTTGAGTTCGATCGTCTTCTTCGGCTGGTTGTAAACTACCCCTCTGGCCGTGCCCTGAGCTTCTTTTGAGGCGAACTGGATTGGGGCATCTGTCATGCCGATATTGGCGTTCAGATCATAGTGAAGCGAATCGGTTCTTATCCGCACATCAGATCCGATGTCCAATTGAACGTTGCCCGAAAAGTCAGCCATCTTGTGGTCTGCGTCGTACTCGGCCCGTTGGCTGCGGATCTGGTTGCCTATGCTGCCGTCTGGATTTCTGTCCGATCCCTCGACTCCTTGCAAGAGGTTCTTGCCGGCACGTGTCTCAAGCAGTCGCTCGGCGCGGATTTTGAAGCGCACCCTGCCGTTCTCGTAGGTCGAATATTCGATGCTGTCGGCGGATCGCATCATGTCCGAACTGAGGACTTCAGCAGCCTGAGTAATGACACGGGCGCGATTGCGCCACGTGTGCAGGTAATTGTAGGCGACCGCAAGGAGAACAATGACGATAATCCCTATCATCGAGCGCCGAAGCAGTTTGATATGTGCTACCCGCACCGAGACTCCTTTGCCAAGCTTGCGAATTTTGAAGTATAAATCATTTGTTTATGGGGTGTCAGGTCTTGAAAGTCTCATTCTTGCGCACGGGGCTACGTATCCGATCAGTCGGAAGCAAAAGGACAGGTGACACTATTATGGAGCGGGCCTCGGCATTAGAAGGTTACCCATTACGAGGTAGTCCACCTCGGTCGCGAGAAATGTGCGCACGGCATCTTCGGGTGTACACACGATCGGCTCCTGCACGTTGAAGGAAGTGTTCAGGAGAACCGGAACGCCCGTCCTCTCCGCGAAAGCCCGGATCAGCGACCAGTAGCCTGGATTCACTTCTCTCTCCACGAGCTGAGGGCGAGCCGTTCCGTCCACGTGCACCACGGCAGGAATCTCCTCTCTCCGGGAGGCGAGTAGAGGGAAGACCGTAATCATGAACGGCGCTTCCAGTGTCCGGCCGAAATAGCGCTCCGAGGCTTCCGCCAGAATGGAAGGAGCAAAAGGCCGGAAAGGCTCGCGCAGTTTTATCTTCCGGTTGATTACCTCCTTCATGTCAGATCTGCGCGGATCCGCCAGGAAGCTGCGGTTGCCCAAGGCACGCGGCCCCCACTCCATCCTCCCCCGGAACCAGGCAATGATCTTACCTTCGGCAATTAAACCGGCAGCACGAGCGAAGAGGTCCTGATCTCTCAACCACTGCGGATTGAGGCGCGCCCTCTCAGCCGCCTTGCGGCAGCAGGATTCGTCAAACGACGGACCCCAATAGGCGTGCCTCATCACGCTTTTCCGCGGACCGCCAAGTCTGCCGTGGTAGACAAAAAGCGCAGATCCTAGAGCCCCACCGGCATCATGGGCAGCAGGCTGGACATAGAGATGCTCGAACGGCGTTCTGGATGTTATCTTGCCATTCGCCAGCGAGTTGAGCGCACATCCGCCCGCGATGCACAAATTCGGAGAGTTTGTCTGGTGAAAGAGCCAGTCAAGCAAGTGAAAGAGCGTATCTTCAAAAGCCTTTTGAACGCTTGCGGCAACATCGTACTGCCTCTGGGTGACTTCTTCGTCCGGACGCCGTGCCTCTCCCCACAATCGGATGGCTCTCTCCGAATACCGGCGATGCTTGGCCAGGTGATGATCCAGAAATGCGATGTCCAGTCTGAAACTACCCGGAGCGTCGCGAACCAAGACCTCGCGTTCTAGAAACGCTGACGTCGTTGGCTCGCCCCAGCCCGCCATGCCCATAACCTTGTATTCGTCTCCGGCAAACATGTCGAAGCCGAGAAAGTTGGTGACCGCGGAGTAGAACTGTCCGAGCGAATGAGGGAGCCTGATGCGCCTCAGAATCTTGATGCCGCTTCCTTGCCCGTGAGCAAAAAGCACAGTGGCCTCTTCGCCTGCACCATCGAAGGAGAGGATGGCGGACTCGTCGAAGGGGGAACAAAAAAAGCTGGAGGCAGCATGACTCACGTGGTGCTCTACATAGTGGAACCGAAAGTCGGATCGCCCCAGATCCCTGCGCACCTGCCAGGGCATGTAAAACATGGGCAGATAATGGCCGCGTACCTGTTTGGAGCCCCTCTGCACGCGTGCCTTGAACAGGTCGTAGCCTCGAGCAAGGATGCCAAGTGTGTGGGTCACGCGATGACGAAGAATCCAAGGTTGCCAGTAGTGAGCGACATGATTCACCTCAGCTATCCCGATACCGGCTTCCGATAGACAGTAGGCAGTTGCATGGTAAGGAAAGCCGATGTGGTGCTTTTGACGCGAGAATCTCTCTTCCTCAGCACAGGCGACAATCTCCCCATCGCGCAACAAGGCCGCCGCGCTTTCTCCCATTGTCGTCAGACCAAGGATGTACATGTCGCCTCAGTGAGCCTCTACCCACAGAACGGGTGCGAAATTTACGATCTACGATTGACGATTGACGATTTAAACAAAGGAGTTCAGAGGTAAATCGAAGCGCATTCTTTCAATCGTCAATCGTAGATCGTAAATCAATCACGCGGCTTCGGCGCTTGTCTCAACCTCACACGCGCGACTCTTTCTCCGGTGCCAACCGAATAGGTGAGGACCTCGCCTGTCGCAACCAGATTTCGAGGCACAGGAGAGCCCAGATCTTCTGACCGTGGTCTTCTGCCTCATCCATATGCTCATGAACAAGCGCTGCCACGGCAGAAGGCTGAATCAGCTCCTTGGTTTTTGCTGATGGGCCCAGCAAGATATCTTGAGTGAGTTCGCGCAAATCCCCTCGCAACCATGCCCCAAGGGGAACCCCGAATCCCATCTTTCCGCGTTGCAGGACTTCAGCCGGAAGGAAGTCCCGATAAGCGAGCCGCAGGAGATACTTCAGCTTCATGCCGCGAATCTTCAAGTTGTCTGGGAGACATGCAACCCATTCCACCAGGCGCGTATCCAGGAATGGACAGCGCACCTCAAGGCTGCTCGCCATGGACATACGATCGATCTTTACCAGAAGGTCGTCAAGCAGGTAGGTGCGGAAATTCAAATAGAGAAGTTGCTGCAAAAGTGTGACCCGGGCAGCCTCGCCCAGACTCTCTCTGAACGACCTTGCGACGTCCGTCTCAATCGGTTCTAGCAAGAGCATTTTCAACTGTTCTCGCGTGAAAAATGAATTCCATTCCAGATATCGATCCGAGAGCGGCAGGGGTGCTTTCTCCAGAAAGCGTTTGATTCGCCGTCGCGTGCTCTTTGCACGAGCCGGCGCAGGCAGCAACCTGGATATCGAACGAAAACCTTTGAGAAACAGTCTTGGAACGCGCTCGCTCCACAGCGAGGCGGCAAGTCGCTCATACCCTGCAAACAGTTCGTCCCCACCGTCGCCACTCAGGGCGACGGTGACTTTCTCTCGGGTCAACTTTGAAACCAGATAGGTGGGAATGGCCGAGGAATCTCCGAACGGCTCGTCATAATGCCAGATCAGTTTTTCAAGGAGATCGACCGCATCGGGAGAAACCCGGAATTCGGTATGCAGCGTCCCGAAGTGAGTCGAGACTCTCCTTGCATACTCAGTCTCGTCATAGGCGCGATCGCCTTCGAAGCCGATGCTGAAGGTTCGAACCGGTTCCGGGCTCAGCCTGCTCATGATCCCAACGACGATGCTGGAATCGATCCCGCCGCTAAGAAACGCGCCGAGAGGAACGTCGGCGATCATTCTGCGTTTGACCGCATCCGTCAACAGTTGCCTGAGACGCTCCGCCGCGGATATCGGACTTGGCCCAACCGCCGATCTTGCATTGCTTCTGAGGGGATAGCTCCAGAAGCGCCTCATTTTGGGTTCTTTGCATTCGTCCAGGAGCAGGATAGTGCCAGGCTCGAGCTTGTGGATGTCCGCGAAAAATGTCTCGGGGGTGGGTACATAGCCGAAGGTGAGATAGAGGGGCAACGCTGAAGGATTAAGCTCCGCGGAGATTCCAGGCACTTTCAAGAGCGCCTTGATTTCGGATGCGAACGCAAAAAACCCAGCAGTAGAGGCATAGTACAGGGGCTTTTTGCCGACGCGATCGCGCGCAAGCACCAGTTTCTTCCGCTGCCCATCCCAGAGGGCCAGAGAAAACATTCCGTCCAAGTGGTCGACAAAGTCCTCTCCATACTTCCTGTAGAGCGCGAGCACGACCTCTGTGTCCGTACGCGAGCGGAATGGGTAATCCGCACACTCTTTTCGCTTTTCCCGGAAGTTGTATATCTCCCCATTGAGAACCACGGACAGGCCGCCGGGGCCCTCCATTGGCTGGCGGCCGGCTTGGCTCAGATCAATGACCGACAGCCGCCGGTGTCCGAAGCCGAGCCGGGCCCTTCCACCGCTATCCGCGGCATACAGGACGACGTTCTCATCATCAGGCCCACGGTGTCTCAGGACTTGCGCCATTTGCCGGACCAGAGTTCCGAGAGCAAGTTGACCGCCGTAGTCGAGCACGCCACAGATGCCGCACATTTCAGCAATTCCCGTTGAGAATAATGAGTTGCGCGATTCTTGCGCCTCTTGTTTCAGCCGTTCCTGGTGATTGCCGATTCGAATATCTCTAGAACCCTCGGCACATGGACTTTTTTGGAGTATTTCTCCTCAACGGTTCTACGACCTGCCTGACCGCACTTTTCCCGAAGTTCGGCGGATCCAAGCAGGCTGGAGAGCTTCTCCACCCACTCGTCATCGGACGCAGCAAGGAGTCCGTTC
>DASQID010000578.1:0-7941 GCA_035631775.1 Acidobacteriota bacterium | reverse complement strand
CGAACACGGCGAGTGCAGCGTGGCGATCATTGTCGCGTCGGCGCACCGCGCACCGGCCTTTGAAGCCTGCCGCTTCGCGATCGACACCCTCAAGAAAATCGTACCTATCTGGAAAAAGGAATTCTACGAAGACGGCGAAGTCTGGATTGAAGGCGGCAACTAGAATCTGCAGGTAGATGACAGCAGGCAGATGGCAATTTGAAAAACAAACCGGCCGGATTTCAGAGTTCGTGGCGGTGTTCGAGGGCTTTGGACATCGTGACTTCGTCGGTGAACTCCAGATCACTTCCGACAGGCACACCCAGGGCGATCCTGCTGACCTTCACCCCGATCGGTTTTAGGAGCTTCGCCAGATAAATGGCCGTGGCTTCGCCTTCGACATTGGGATTCGTGGCAATGATGATTTCACGCGCGTTCCCTTCCCTCAGCCTCTCCAGGAGGTTCTTGAGTTTCAGATCCTCAGGCCCGATCCCATTGATTGGGGAGAGAACACCGTGCAGCACATGGTACTGCCCGTGGTATTCGCGTGTTTTCTCGATCGAGAGAATGTCGTTCGGCTCCTCGACGACACAGATGGTCTCAGGCGACCGATTCGCGCTTGTGCAGTAGTGGCAAGGATCCTGATCCGAGAAGTTGTTGCAGCGGGAACAGTAGCGTATCTTTTCCCTGACCTCGAGGATTGCCTGGCTCAGGCGTTCCGCGTCTTCCCGCGGGCGACGAATGATATTGTACGCCAGGCGCTGGGCCGTCTTGGTGCCGATGCCGGGCAGCTTGCGGAATTCCTCGATTAACCTTTCAATTGGCTCCGCATAATCGCTCATTTGTCCATCTTCTCAGCCTTGACCGGTCCCGGGAACACGTCCAGGAAGGACTTGATCACCGGTTCGCGTTTCGCCTTCTCCAAGACGTCTCCCGCGGAAAGGTCGAGAGGAGCAGCCCCTGTTGTAGGGGATTGCTGCGCTGACTCAGATGCTGGCCGTTCACCAAGCAACACACGAACGTTTCTTCCAACGATCCTCGACGCTGCCTGGGAGATCACCGGAAGGTTTTCCTTCACCTGCCTTTTGGAAAATTCGCTCGCGTCGCCGGAATCCAAAATCACACTATCGCCCTGAAGCCGGGCACAGCGAAGCTCCTGCAACAAAGACTCCAGTGATTCGCGACCGATAGCAGCGGCGATCCGCAGCAGCAAATCGCGCGAGCCCTGACTCGCGGGGATCGATCCTTCTGCGGAGGCGGCGTTGGGCGACATGTTTTCGGGCGCGGCGGAGCTTGCATCGGGCGCTTCCGCCATGCCAATCGAGGCTGTGCGCAGATGGGAATCCTTGTCGCGCTCGGGTGCGGCTGCCCGGGCCGGGGTGGAAGTCGGCGGGAGTTTGATTCCGGTTCCCTCCTCCCCCTCGACAAAATGCTTGAATTCGGCGATCAGCCCTTCAAGCGAACGCAGCCTGGCCACTTGTGCCGTCTCCATCAGACCCATCTCCAGCTGGAATCGCACTTGCGTGGCGTGTTTGAGATCGGCTTCAACCCTAAGGAAGGCATCGAAAAGACGAAGCAAGTCCTCACGCGAAAAGAGTTCCGTCTGTTGCTTCAAGTCGGGAAGCAAGCTCTCGGGCACGCCGAGGACGGTGGGATCCGAGACGCCGGCCTTGAGCACCATCAGGTGCCTGAACTGGCCCAGCAACCGGTGACAGAAATTGTTCAGGTCCTGTCCTACCTCCACCAGGCCGGCAACAATTTTCAGCAGACTGTCCGAGTCGTTTGCCGCAATCGCGCGCACCGTGTCGCCCAATATTTTCGGCTCGACGAGCCCGAGCAGCATGGTGACATCCTCATCGCGCACCGTATCGCCGCTGAAAGCAATCACCTGGTCCAGCGCAGACATTGCATCCCTCATGCTGCCCCCGCTGGAAAATACTACCTGCTCCAGCGCAGCGTTGCTGATCTGCACGTTCTCAGCCTTCGCGATATGCCGCAGTCGCTCCAGGATGAGCGGATAGGAAATGAGCTTGAAGCTGTACTGTTGGCAGCGCGAAAGGATCGTCGCAGGAATCTTGTGATACTCCGTGGTGGCCATGATGAAGATCACGTGCTGTGGAGGCTCCTCTAGCGTCTTTAGGAGCGCATTGAAAGCAGCATTGCTGAGCATGTGGACTTCATCAATGATGAATATTTTGTGCCGATCCCGCGCCGGATGATAGCGAGCCTGGTCAATCAGCTCGCGCACGTTGTCTACCCCTGTATTGGACGCCGCATCAATCTCGAGAACATCCATGCAGTTGCCTGCCGCAATTTCAGTGCAGGCAACGCACTGCCCGCAGGGTTCTCCTGGCTTCCCGGTGTGGCAGTTGAGCGCTTTGGCTAGAATGCGGGCAGTCGTCGTTTTGCCGCTCCCGCGCGGCCCTGAAAGGAGGAAAGCATGCGCCACCCTGCCGCTCTGCAGGGCATTGAGGAGTGTGCGGGAGACGTGTTCCTGTCCCACCAGTTCATGAAAAGTTTGCGGGCGCCAACGGCGTGCGAGAACCTGGTATTGCATAGAAAAATGGGTCGGGCCCCGGGGGACCTGCGGCACATATAACTGGCCTCTTAATGCTGCTTCCTTCCGGACCTGACATGGTTCGAGGGTTATATTGCACAGGGCCCGAGGCCCGTCAATGTCCTTTTCCTACATTCGACGATTCATCTTAAAATATCCCGTCTGGAAATGGAATGACGATCTGGAGACTCAGGAAAAAATGGGGATATCGTCATCTCGACGTCGCAAAAGCAATGGCGTCGGCTCTAGAGAGAGCCCTGTGAGGTGCAGAACCGCAAGGACAAAGAATACTTCGGGTTAGCCATCGTTTTGCCGCAAAACAAGCACCATTGACGAGCGTAGTATTATTGGGCGTTTCGTTGAGGAGGAGACGCCTTCGCGCAATTTTCCAAATCTCAAAGGTAATCATGAAGATAAGAGCCCATCTTGTGTTCAGTCAATTATTTAGCTGGTGCTGCGCCCTGTCTTTAACACTGGCAGTCACCGGCACAGGCTGCAAGCGGGAGGAAGCCCAGCAGGCGCGCAAAACCATGGCACGCCCCGCTGTGCCGATCAAGACTACCCATGTGCAGCGGATCGCCCTTCAGAGGCAGGTGGACCTGGCCGGTACCCTGGTTTCCCCGGATCAGGCGAAAGTCAGCAGTGAGGTAGCAGGTGTGGTCCGGCAAGTACTCGTGGAAATCGGTCACGATGTCCAGCCGGGACAGATTTTGGTCAAGCTGGACCCACGCGAACTGGAGCTGGCACTTCAAGGTACGGAGAGTCTTCTGCGCCAGGCGGAAGCGCAGCTGGGAATCGACGGAGTTCGGACAAATGAACCCCTTCCCGACGAGCAGATCTCCGCGGTACGTACCGCCATAGCCAACCGCGACGACGCGCGGGCACAGTTGGGCCGTGCCAAGCGTCTGATGAGCCAGCGTCTTCTTCCCCAGGCCGATCTGGAAACTGCCGAAACTCGGGTGCGGGTAACCGAAGCGGCATATCAAGCTGCAGTCGAGAACGTCCAGAGCCTGAAGGCGAGCTTACATGGGCTGCGCGCCGCTTACAACCTTGCCCAGAAAAAACTCGCCGACGCCGTGATCAAATCCCCTGTCGCCGGCCAAGTCAGCGAGCGTCTGGTGCATCCGGGCGAGTTCATCCTGCAGAACGCACCAGTCGTGACGATCGTTCAGATGAATCCATTGAAGCTCAGGACGGCTGTGCAGGAGCGCTACGCCAGCATGATCCAGCCGAATCTTCCGGTGAAGTTCAGCGTGGAATCATATCCCGGAGAGACATTCGAAGGCCGGGTCGCCAACGTCAGCCCGGCGGTCGATCAAAATACCCGCACCTTTGTCGTCGAGGTGCTCGTCGAAAACCACAGCCGCAAGCTCAAGCCGGGCTTTTTCACAAAGGGTGTAATTCTCGTTCGCCGTGACGAGAATCTCATGGCTGTTCCGGATGAGGCTGTATCCACGCTTGCGGGGGTATCGAATGTCTACGTGGTGAACAACAACAAGGTGCGTCAGCAGATTGTGACACTCGGGGCCAAGGAGGGACGACTGTTCGAGGTGGTCTCAGGTCTAAAGGGAGACGAACTGCTTGCCACAACCAACCTGAGCCAGTTGGCCAACGGAGTTCCAGTACAGACTGGTCCGGCGGCCGACGCGGACCCGCCCGGCGAACGACCGGCCAAGGAAGCCGCGGCTCGCGGCGACAAGGGAGTCCGGCCATGAAACTAGCCGACGTCAGCATCAATCGACCGGTGTTTGCCTTCATGATGACGGCTGCACTGATCGTGATGGGCGTGTTCTCCTATTTCCAGCTCGGTTTGGATCTAATGCCGAAGACCGATTATCCCGTTGTCATCATCGGCACGAGCCTACCCGGAGCAAGCTCCGAGGAGATCGAAACTCAGATAACCAAGCCAATCGAAGAGGTCGTGAACACAATCAACGGCGTCGATGAGCTGCGCGCCAGCTCGGACCAGGGCTTTTCCCGCTGTTTCATCACATTTGTCCTGGAGAGAGACATTGAGACCGCAGTGCAGGACGTCCGCGACAAGGTGGCTACGATCGTCAGCAAGTTTCCAAGGGACACTTTGCCCCCTGTGATCCAGAAGATCGATCCTGACGCAGCGCCCATCCTCACGGTTGCGGTGTCGGGAGATCGCTCCCCAAAGGAGATCACCGAGATCGTGGACAAGAAGATCAAGCAGGTCCTCGAGACAGTCAAGGATGTCGGTGATGTCACCTTCATCGGTGATCGCCGCCGCGAGATCCAACTGCTCCTCAACGCGGACAGAATGAATGCTTATGGGCTCACCGTGGATCAGGTGCGTGCTGCGGTCGAAAGGCAGAATGTGGAAGTCCCCGGCGGGTTGTTTATCTCGGGGCCTTCGGAAATCGCTCTTCGCACGATGGGACGCATCTATAACGTCAGCGACTTCAACCGCATCATACTCACCTACCCCGAAGGATCGGTTGTCACATTCGGCGACATAGGCCGCGCTGTCGACACCGTCGAGGAGCCCCGCACGCTAGGTCGGCTCGATGGCCGCCCTGCCATTTCACTTCTGATCCGAAAGCAGTCGGGAACCAACACGGTTGCCGTGGTCGACGGCGTGTTGGCCAGGATCGAGAAGCTCAAACCGACGCTGCCGCCCGACATCCGGATACAAACCATCCGGGATCAGTCCCGTTTCATCCGCAAGTCTTTCGAAGAAATTCAGTTGCACCTCTTCTTGGGCAGCCTGCTGGCCAGCGCGGTGGTATTCTTCTTCATACGCAACATCCGCAGCACGCTCATCGCCGCACTCGCGATCCCGGCGTCTATCATCGGAACCTTCACCTTCATGAAAGCATTCGGATTTACGCTGAATAACATGACCATGCTCGCTCTCTCCCTGGCAACCGGGATCGTCATCGATGACGCCATCGTGGTGCTCGAGAACATTTTCCGTTACGTTGAAGAGAAAGGAGTTCACCCGCGCGAGGCAGCCGGTAAGGCGACGGCCGAGATCGGTCTGGCTGTCATGGCCACAACACTATCGCTTGTGGTCATCTTTCTGCCGGTGGCGTTCATGACCGGGCAAGTCGGCAGGTATTTCTATAGCTTCGGCATTGCCTCGGCCGCCGCAATCATGCTGTCGATGTTCGTTTCGTTCACCCTGACCCCAGCGCTGTGCGCAACCTGGCTCCGACCTTCGGATGCGGGTGCTCATGGCAAGTCATCCAAATCGCGGGGATTTTATGCCGCGATGGATCGCGTCTACGACCACATGCTCCACTGGAGCCTGCGGCACCGTTTTGTGATGCTGCTGATAGCGGCGGCGGTTTCCGTTTCGGCGGTCGCGCTTTTTCCAAGAGTGGGCAAGGAACTTGTGCCCGACGACGATCAGAGCGAATTCAGCGTCAACGTCCGACTCCCAAAGGGAACCAGCTTCGACCGCACGGACCAGTACGTGAGGGAAATAGAGGAGGATTTGCGGAACCTTCCTGAGGTCCAGACCGTGTTCACCAATGTCAATGTCGGCTCCGCCAACTTCTGGGTGGGCCTGACGTCTTTGGAAAACCGGAAGGTCTCGCAGCAGGAACTTATGCGCAGAGCCAGAGTGTTCCTGCGGAAATATCCCGGCGCGCGCATCGGCGTCTCGGGCGGAACGGACATCTCGGGAGCGTCCACTGCCGGCGGCCGCGGGGGGGGCGGCAGCACGAACCGGATACAGGTTCTGCTCCAAGGACCCGAAATCACCGAACTCCAAAAGTATGCTGTCGCGCTGATGGAGAAAATGCGTCTAGTTCCAGGCGTAGTGGACGTCGATACGAACTATGAAGCCACACAGCCCGAATTGCGAGTCACAGCCGATCGCGCTCGTGCCGCTGACCTCGGGGTCGACATCGACTCGCTCGCGTCCAGCCTTCGTGTCCTCGTCGGAGGCGAGGAGGTGTCAAAGTACAAGGAAGGCGACGACCAGTACTCCGTTAAACTGAGGCTCGACGAGCAGTTCCGCAACAACCCCGCCAGCATGGGAGAGTTGCTCATCCCCTCCTCCACACAAAAGGTGGTCAAGGTGAGCGATATTGCCCGACTGAGCCTGGAGCCCGGGCCGGCATCGATTGACCGCTACAACCGCCAGCGCCAGATTTCCGTCTCGGGAAACCTCGACAAAACCACACTTGCCGAGGTAATTGCCACGACGCGCGAAAAGGTCGACGAGCTAAACCTCAAGGCGGGTTACCAGGCGGTGTTCGGCGGGAGCGCGAGGACATTAGCCGAGGCATCCAATGACTTCGTCATCGCGATGATTCTTGCCGTGATATTTATTTATATGGTGCTCGCCTCGCAGTTCAACAGCTTCATTCATCCCCTGACGATAATGACCGCGCTGCCTCTCAGCCTCCCGGCGGGATTGCTTGCTCTTATGGCTTTCGGCATGTCGATAAACGTCTACAGCGCAATCGGACTCATGATGTTGTTCGGGATTGTGAAGAAGAATTCGATCCTGCAGGTTGACTACACCAACACACTGCGAGCCCAGGGGATGGAGCGACACGAAGCTCTCATAGCTGCCAACCACGTCCGGCTCAGGCCCATTCTCATGACGACGATCTCCATCATCGCGGGAATGCTGCCGATCGCATTCGGCCGGGGGGCAGGCTCGGGATCGCGCGCTTCGATGGCGGTGACAATCATCGGTGGCCAAATGCTGTGTCTGCTGCTCACTCTCCTGATTACGCCCGTAGTGTACTCCTATTTTGACGATCTCCGGGAATGGAGTCCATTCCGGACCCTCGCATGGCTTCGCAGGGCGGGCAAGACCACGGAAACTGTTCCGCCGCCGGAACCGGGAGAATCCCCAAGCTAATCCGAAGAACAGAGAGAGAAAAGGATTGACGATCTACGACTTATGATTGACGATTGTGCCTTTGAAAACAGGGGGGACTGTTTCAATCGCCAATCGTAAGTCCCGGATCGCAAGTCCGATATTGTTGCCCCTTCTCCCCACATCTGAAAGAACGAAATTCCATGCCCAATTCCAAATGCCGGATACTGACATTAATCGCTCTTCCTGTCCCATTCATAGCCTGCCTCGCGATCAGTCTGGAGCGGCAGCAGCCTGATGCATGGCAATCCGTGTCGCTCCTGGAGAAAAGCACTCTCTTCACAGTCTACGGCCGGGCCTTCAACACGGCGCCAATTCTTGGTCGCCTCGGCGGGTACAAAGACATCAATGAAATGGCGGAGGACGTAAAGCCCTGGATCGACGGCATTAAACAGCTCAACGATAACAGGGGTGTAGTGGTGGGAATTCACCTGATCTACGCCATGGCAATCCCCTGCAAGCCCAAGGATGACTGTTTGATGTACCTCGAGGGGCGGGATAAGCACATCGTAGAGAACTACATCCAACCTGCTGCCTAACG
>DASQID010000577.1:0-9640 GCA_035631775.1 Acidobacteriota bacterium | reverse complement strand
AGAAAATGCATTCAGCAAGATCAAAGTTCACAGTTCGCGGTTCGCAGTTCGCAGAGGGCACTGATCGCCGGCAGACTGCAAACCACTGCGAACAGCAAACTGCGAACGGCGAACCTGAAATCAGTGCAGTGATTATAGGGGGCATTGCGGCCTCCTGCTTTTTGGTTGCGGCTATGCCGCTCCATGTAATTCGTGAAACTTGTGGCAGAGTTTCTCCATGACGCATTTCGGGTGGCGCGCCCGCGGACTCCATCTCGAGATCCCGATCGGCCGGGCGAGAATCAGCCTTTCAGAATTGGCCTCCATCTCAATGGAGTTGTCGCAGCACCTCACCGATCGTGCTGTAGCCTCAGCCGGAGAGGGAGGACGAAAAATATCCTGTGCCAAGGGCTGCGGTGCGTGCTGTCGCCAGGCGGTCCCCATTTCACCACCCGAAGCGTGGATGCTATTCGATCTTGTGAACCGGCTCGCGCCGGATCGCCAGGCGGCCATTTTGCGCCGCTTTGCCGCGGCCAAGGAAATCCTCAGGCTGGAAGGGCTCGAGGAAGCTCCGCTGCTCTCGTTGGCGGACAGGTACTTCCGGCTCGGGATCGCCTGCCCTTTTCTGGAGGATGAGAGTTGCGGCATCTATGCGGAACGCCCTGCAGTCTGCCGCGAATATAATGTATGCTCCCCGGCATACATGTGCGCCGATCCACAGAGTCATTCAATAGAATTCCTTCCTTTCGATGCCCGTATGTCGGAATGTCTAGCCAAGCTGGCCGGCGAATTGATGGGCTGGGGCCACATCATGATTCCGCTCGTCAGAGCGTTGGACTGGGCGGAAATGCATGCGGCAGATGGGAAGCGGCAGTGGGATGCCTGCTATCTACTGGAGAGTCTGCAGTCCATCGTGAAGGCAAGTGTGTAGCGGTGCGGCCTGGAGCAGGGCCCGCGCCGCTCAATGAGGATACAAAATCCGTCTTGGCGCCTTAGTGGTGGCTTTAAGCGAAGGGGCGCCAAACTCCTTTGGTTGCCACTCTGGCTGCACCGGGAGGTCCGGACGAGTCGGACTCCAGTTTTTTAAACACGGAATGGACGTGTCGCAGCAATGCTCCTGATCCGCACGGCCATCAGCCGATACACACCGACTGCTCGGCGTGCCGCAGAGCTGCGCCCCGAACGCTCTTGACGTCTTTCTGGTTGTAGGTTGCTGCGAAACAAAACCCGAGAATGGGGCTGAGGATAGCAGTGGTGCTGATCGGATTCCGCTCAAGAAAGAACATTTTCGGTCGAGAAGCGAGGGCCTCCACCGGGCAGGTAAGCAATGAAGTTTGTCCTGATCGTTGATGGGATTCGTGAAATTTGTGGCGGATCTTTTCCTTGTATGTCAATTTGAGGCTACAGAAAGGAGTGTGTACTGATGACTTACCAATTCGATAAGCCTGCGGGTTCCATCACCCGGCGCAATATGTTGCACCAGCTTGCGGGTGCCGCTCTCGTAGCAGCGGCTTCACCGCTCTCGCGCCCAGGTTCCACACTTGCGGCTGAATCGGCCCGGCTTCCCGCCGAACCGTTAATCTCCGTGTGGGAGCATAGCGCGAAGGTCGATATTGCTCCAACTGTGAAAGAAGTCGGATTCAACACCGTTTGGACACACGACAAGCCGTACTCAGGGCAGAAGCTAGAGGAGACCCTGATGTACACCCACATGCACACGCCGGGGATCAAGTATGTCATCGCCAAAATCGAGAGAGGGATCTGGGGCTGGAAGTTCGACCAAGCAATGGCACACGCGGAATGGATCGCAAACCTCTCGCTCACTCACAAGGAAATCATCGGCCTGTATCTGAACGATTTCATCGAAGAGATGGCGCAGGTCTCCAAGGGCGGGCATTCGGAAGAGGAATTCCGGCAAATCATCGCCAAGGCCAAGTCCATCAATCCGAGTCTGCCGATCTGGGCCCCCTGCTATCCTCCCAAGGAGTTGGAGAAGCCATTTGACTTTGACATCGACGCAATCATTTTCAGCTTCTACAACACGAAGGTTCTTCAAGACCACGAGAAGCTCCTGGATGAAGGGCTGAAGAAGTTTCAGGGCAAACCGCTCATGGGATCCGTGTACCTGAATGCGGGCAGCGAGGGCCGCTGGCTGACCGAGAAGGAATACAAGCAGTTGCTGAACTTTTTCGTTCAGGACATCAATGAAGGCAAATTGTGCGGTTTGAGGATCTTTCGCGTCGAGAACCTGCAGCAGCGCCCCGACTACGCCACATGGGCGAAGGAGGCACTGGCCAACCTCAAGCGCGCGTAGCTGCATTACTGAACGGCTGTCCACTCGTTGTTGTCAAGTGGGTCCGGGCTTCAAAGCCCGGACCCACAAGGATGCACACAAGGTGATGATATGGGAATCGTCTCAGCGGTTTGGTAGCTCGAAAATGACTTGCCGGTGCTGGAATCCGCTGCCATGCGGAAAGCGTACCCTGAGCCGATCCGCTGCCAGCTCCGCGCCCGATACTCTTACCCCGGGCCGATTGAGCCTCACTCGCAACTCGTGAATGCTGTCACCCTGGGCCTCGAATGTCACAGTGACTTGGTCAGCCGTGGACTGCTGGTCGATCACCTTCAGCTGCTCGGTCGTCGAGCCGGGCAACGGCAGCCCATGTGGCAGTGCGATTTCCACGGCCGGAAGCGGGATCGCCACTCGATTGGAACACCCCTGCGCCCTGTCCTGCTCTTTTGTCGCGAGACAGACGCTCTCCGGCATAGCACTCCGTGCCTCCACCACCAATTGTCCGCCGTCGCGCCTGTATGAGAGTTCAACCGATGAGCCGCCCAGACGCACATTGCGCAGGACCGCCCGGTCCCAATCTGCCGGGAGATTGGGCGCAATGCGCAGGGTTCTGGCAGGCGCGTCCCACTCCAATCCGAAGAGACCCCGGAGAGCAGGGGTCAACACCATCGCCGACGACCACGTCTGGTGTGCGCTGCTGCGTCCGAGCGGCTGAAAGAACTCGCCCGAGAGCAGCTCTGTCACCGCTCCCAGATCCTGTGCCCAGGTCAGGTCCGCGTTCTGCATCAGGTGCTGGTAGCCGGCGAGAGGCCGTCCTGCCCTGTACTCCGCCAGTGCTACCCAACCCGTGAACAGTGGCCACACCGAGCCCTGGTGATAGCTGATCGGATCGTAAATTGCGGCACGCTCGCTCAGGTCACGGACGCCCCAATCGGTCGAGAATTCGGGCGAGGCCCACCGGCTCAGCATCGGTCCGGCCCGAGGCAAAGAGAAATGCCCGTCCCACCATGCCACAGCAGGGTAGATCGTTGCCGTACGGTCCAGCGTGCCGTCTTTGGCGCGGCTGAAGGCGTAGAACTCGCTGCCTGAATCATAGAATTCGTTCGCGATCTTCTTCCGGATCTCGTCCGACTTCCCCTCCGCGCTTCGCGCCAGATCGCCGTCCTTCATGAGTCCTGCGAGTCTCGCCATTGCCGCTGCCGACTGCTGATCCAGCGACGCCAGGTACACTTCCTGATACGGCATTCCGGGCGGCCACGATTCCACCCAGCCTGTCCCTTCCTCATTTGTATAAATCCCGTTTGGGCCCGCATGCGTGCGCGTAAACGCGTAAGCCCGCTTCACGGCATCCCAGTGTTTCCGCAGGAAGGCGACATCACCGCTCGCGTTGACGTAATCTACCGCCGCCATTAGGAACAGGGGAGTGGAATCCGCGGCCGCGTAGAAATAGGGCAGCGCCTTCCAGTCGACGAGGTCCGCGGTCTGCGAGTACTCGTGCATGATCTTTCCGTCGGCGCGCTGGCGTCGGATGAGAAACTCCAAAGCTTCGCGTGTGAGTTCGTGGTTACCGCAGCTGTTCAGCGCAAAGGAGGTCCACAGCGCGTCCCTCCCGAAGAACCAGCCGAATCCGGGCCGCGCCGAATCCCCCGATTCGTAGTAACCCGCCACGAGCCCGGTTTCGCCGTGAAAGGCGACGCGCGACTGATCGATCGAAATCTCCGCCCACTGCAAGGAGCGATCAAACTCCGGATCCGGCGTCCCAGCAATCAAGCTGTTCGCAAGCAGATGTTCGTAATGCTCTCTGGTCCGTAGGAAGAGTTCGGGAAGCCGGCCGTTCAGATCCGAAAGGCGTTTGCCCAGATTCCCGCCGCCCGCGGCCATCAGGAGCGGGAAGAAAAGCCCGGAGTCTTGCTTGGGATCGAAGGAAAGTTTCAGCTCCACCGGATACGTCTGCGGCCGCTCCTGATAGGGAGGCATAATCCCCGGCACGGCACGAGGCATTCCGACAGCCGCAGACAACTCAGCGTCGTTCGTGTGCAGGAGGTAGTAGCCTTCCGCTTTCCATTCGGCGTCCGGCGGCCCGTAATTCGCCGCCGGCCACATTCTCATCACATCCGGACTGAACCGGAACGTAAGCCGCAGCGGTCTGACGGAGGCAATCTCGAAGAATACTACGGCTCCCTCATCCGGTACTTGCCCTTGGCCTCTGATTCCGAGCATGTGTTGCCTGACCGTAAAGGCGGCGTGCGAATAGGTGATCGTTGACCATCCCGGGTTCACCTGGATCGTGTCGGCCAGGGCGTTCACATCAACCGGGACCGGATAATCGGCCAGTTCTGCGCTGATTCGAAGCCGGCTGAGCATTTTGACCGGCCAGTTCCACGCCTCGAAGTGACCGTCTTCCTCTCCGAGGATCGCGCCGTGCTCGCCGGCCACCGTGAATGGAGCACCGAAATGGGTGCGGCGGGTGATCGTCAAAGAGGAGTCCGGCATTGGAAATCGTGCGACCGGGTGCAGCAGTAGAGCTGGAGCAAGAAGCACCGGAGCCAGCATCTGATAATTCCTTAGCGCGTTTCTTGCGTCTTCGCGTCTTAGCGGTAGGCTTCAACAAAACCACCGCTAAGGCGCAAAGACTCAAAGAATTTGCGGCAGAGTGTTCAAATCACCAGGTGATGTGAACCCCCCACTGCATGTTTCGCATAGGATAAGCAGAATTAATATCGGTAATCAATCCTGCCTGCTCGGTGTCCACCGCGTTGTTCGGCTGGCCGAGATTTGTCCGGTTGAAGGCGTTGTAGACTTCCCAGCGGAACTGGATCTGCGTGGTTTCTGCGATTTTGAAGGTCTTGTCCAACGCCCAGTTGGCGACAAACACGTTCGGGCCGATGATCGAATTCCGAGATGCGTTCCCGAACTGGAACGCGGCTGGAACCGCGAACACCGCCGGATTGATCCACTGGTTGCGGTCCTGATTGACGTTTGCTGTTGGATTGCCGTTCTGGTCGGGCCTCAGGGACATGTCCGAGTTCAATGACGCGTTGTTGCTGAGCGACGGTGAGAACGGCAGCCCGCTGCCGTAGGTGGTAATGCCGCTGAACTGCCATCCCCCCAGCAGTGCCCGAGCGAAGCCTGTGGTACCTGACAGGTAGCGTCGGCCCGGGCCGAAGGGCAAATTCAGGGTGTGGGCAATGGTCAGGGTATGGGCGCGGTTGAAGTCCGCCGGTCCATAATCGAGCCGCGTGTTGAACTGGTCGGTCGGAGTGCCAAACTCGCCGAAATCGAGCGTTCTGGAGTAGGTATAGGATGCGACCAGCGAGTACATTCCCGAAAACGGTTTTTGGGCCCGTATCTGGAAGGCGCTACTTATCAAGCTGTCTGCATATTTCGGCCATGAGTGCGCTTACGTCTCCGTCGGAGTCGCCCAGCAAAATCGCGCCGTCCTCGTCCCGTTGCACCTCCGTGATCTGAGGATGAAGCTGTTCCAGCTGCTCGATCAGCTTCGATTGTTGCCTGACCTTCTGCAGCAACCGCCGGGCGGCAAGTATCAAGTCCCTTCTTTCCAACTCCTGACGGATCGAAACGGCCAGCACAAAGTGATTGCAGGGCTTCATGAAAAATCGGCTGATTCCTCCCTGGTTAATGGCCTTTATTGCTACCGGCAGGCTTGCCTTGCCCGTGAGAATGAAGCGGACTGTGTCCGGGTAGAGCTCGCGCACCTTTGCCAGCAGGGCAGTAC
The DNA here is from genome assembly GCA_035631775.1 of Acidobacteriota bacterium. Classification (GTDB taxonomy): domain Bacteria; phylum Acidobacteriota; class UBA6911; order UBA6911; family UBA6911; genus DASQID01. The sequence goes on along the minus strand of DASQID010000577.1, from coordinate 3,632 downwards.
CCGACATGCCCGACATCTCTTCATCGGAGACGACGACATCCACCGAAAGAGAGCTGAGCATTTTCAGCGCCGATTCAGCTGAGTCGGCGCAGATTATTTCATAGTTCTCCTTGTGCAGGGCGCGGCTCAGTCCTGCGAGGACATTGGGATCGTCGTCAACGAGGAGTACGCTGGCCATTGTTTCATCTCCCTTGTTTATTGTATGGCTGGGGCTCCCTGGACGTAAACGGGCAAGGTGGCCTCAGGCTGGCTGATACAATCAAGCCTCTTGAGCAAGTATGGGTTCTCGTATACTGCTTGTTTGGGCAATATTCCTGATCCTTTCAAGAGACGCCTCTGAAATTCTGTGCCCGGATGAGAGGATCAACACCCCATCCGTGGTCATCACGTCGGATAGAAGGACCTGTCCAACGCGCAGATCATCGATCGATGAGGTCCGGCGTGGCTTCTCCGCGGGGACCTCTGCGGGTGGAGGAAGGCAAGAGATAATCTTGTCCAACAACTCCGGATCGTACCAGCCGACGCGTGTGCGGAGAAGATGCAGCGCCTTGAACCTTGACGTCTCCAAGGATTCGATCTGGAGAAGATCAGTGAGAATCTTGAGAATCCTGGATCCCAGCGGGATGTCCTTGCCTGCCACCGAATCAGCGGGAAACCCCGTGCCGTCAAACCGCTTGTTCTGGTACAGGACGATCTGAGCGACGGCTTCGAGGCGGGGAATCTCGGCGAGAAGCTTGCGGCCGATCTCCGGCATGCGAACCAGCATGTTCTTTTCCGCGCTGCTCAGGACTCTGCCCGCACGCGCTTTGGCCAGGACAACCGTCGGGACCGTGACAATTCCCAATTGAGAGAGCATGGCCGCGATTTCCAGTTCCCAGGAATTCCGCAACCCCATCTGCCTCGCCACCAGTTTAACCAGGTCCCGCAGCATCTCGGCGCGGCCGAACGATCGGGGTTCGATGATCGAAAGAATTTCGGTGAGAACGCGGACGGATCCACTCAGAGTATTTTCCAGCAGCTCGCGTTCAGCGATGATGAGCTTGTATTGCTCCAGACCCGCCGTCAGCGCTTTGGCAAGGCTCTCGGGCGGGCAGGGTTTGGTGAGGAAGCGGAAAATGTTCCCCTCATTGACCGCTTGCATGGCCGTCTGCAGGTCTCCATTCCCGGTCAGCATCATGCGCACGGAGTCGGGTGCCGCTTCCTTGACCTTGGACAGGAGCTTGACGCCGTCCATCCCGGGCATGCGCATGTCGGAGATGATGACGGCATAAGGCCCTCGCTGAGCAATCGTCTCGAGGGCGGCCTCCCCTCCAAGCGCGGTGTCTATCTGAAACTCCCGGCGCAGTTGGCGTTGATACGCCGAAAGGATGTTCTCGTCGTCGTCGACGCAGAGAATCTTGCGAGTTGTCAGCAGCGCTCCCGGTTCGTTCATTTTTTCACTTAAAATAACGGTTCCACGGTTTTGACTCAGCCGACAGGGCGGCGGTCTGACCGGTCAGGCTCCTCTTTGCACTTCCAGCGGCAATGAAAGACTGCGCCACTTCTCATGCCGGTCGCTCATTCCCAGCGCGGCCATATATTTCTGATCCACCACGGGGTCCGGTATCCCGGGGTGAACCTCACCGCTGTTTTCATAATCGAGCACATTGGCAGCATGCAGTGCCACGAGAGGGCAGAAGGTGGCTTTGGACGGGAGTGCAAGAGGACGGTGGTGATAGGCGATGGCTTCGACGATGGGATCCGGAAGCCCCCACAGACCCAGAAGATAGGCCCCAACCTCGGAATGGCTCGCACCCAGAATCTGCCGCTCCGCTTCCCACAATGGCACTTTGTTTTCTTTTGCCCACGCAACGGCCTCCCCATGCCTCCGCGGGAGCCTGCTGGCGATCATCAACTCTCCGATATCGTGGAGAAAGCCTGCCGTGCAAGCCTGCTCGATTGTCGTCTTATCGGAACCCTCGGTTTCGGCTATACGTTTCGCCAGGTGGGCAGTGGAGCTGCTGTGCTCCCAAAGACGGTCAATAGGGAACGACCGGTTGTCACATGGGTCGAACTCGGAAAAGGCATGGACCGTGACGCACAGATGTTGAATCCGGTCCAGGCCGAGATATGAAATCGCCTCCGTCGGGTTGGAAATCTGGCGCCGCCGGCCGAAGAAAGAGGAATTGGCCAGTTGAAGAATCTTGGCGGTCATTCCCGGATCTTTGGAGATAATCTGCCCGATCTTCTGGAGTGAAGCGTTTTCCAACTGCAGCTCGCGGGACAACTCGAAATAGAGCGAAGGCAGGCTGGGGAGGGTGCCCATCTGGGATGCAAGATGCTTGAGACTGGGAGCTTCCAGCAAGGCTCTCAACTCGACGGCACGGGCAACTACGGACCGGAGAGTCGTCGCATCGCAGGGCTTGGAAAGATACTGGTGCGTGACACTGACGGACCTCATGATCAGGTCCGCGTCGGCATGTCCCGAGAGCACGATGCGAATGGTGCCCGGATGGCGCTGCATCACCTCGCTCAGGAGCTGAGATCCGTTCATCTCCGGCATGCGCATATCGGCGATGATGATGTCTATGGGCTTGGCATCCATGATGGCCAGTGCCTGAGGGCCGGACAGTGCAAAGTGCATGTCCCATTCCTGGCGGTACAAACGGAGCATGCGCTGCAGCCCCTCGAGAACGTTCCGCTCGTCATCGACGAAGAGAATCTGCTTCTTCATGATGCTTGTCTCTCTTACGAATAACTGGGTCCCAAGGGGAGCCGAATTATGAAAGTCGTCCCTTTACCAGACTCGGTCTCAAACTCGATAGTACCTTGATGCTTGCCAACCACTACCGAGTGTGAGATGGCCAGTCCCTGCCCTGTGCCCTTTCCCACCTCCTTAGTGGTAAAGAACGGCGTGAATATCTTCCTCCTGTGTTCTTCCGGAATGCCGGTCCCGGTGTCGGCGATACGAATCTCAGCCCACTCGCCGTCGCGTCGGGTGCCGACCGTGATCGTTCCCTTGCCGTTCTCCTGTCCCTTTACATCGGCGATGGCGTGAGCTGCATTGATGATCAGGTTGAGGAACACCTGGTTCAACTCTCCCGGATGGCACGGCACCAGGGGAAGGTCCGGATCGAACTTGGTGGCCATCTCGGCCACATATTTCCACTCATTGCGGCATACTGTAATGGTGCTTTCGATTGCGCGGTTCAGATCGATCGCCTGTTTTTCGTCACCGCCCGGGTGAGAGAATTCCTTCATCGCCCGCACGATGGCCGTTACCCGTGCCACTCCTTCCAGTGATTGTGAAATCGCCTTGGGTATTTCTTCGGTCAGATATGCGAGGTCGGCTTCCTGGATGGCCTTTTCCACCCCTGCCACAAGTTCGGGGTTGACGGATCCCCGGCGGCTCGTCTCGAACAGATGGTGATAGCTTTCCAATATCTTCGAGAGATCGCCAAAGGCGTCCTGAAGGAAGCGGGTGTTGTCGCCCACGTACTGGGTCGGCGTGTTGATTTCGTGCGCGATCCCGGCTGCCAGCTGGCCGATGGCCTCCAGTTTCATAGCTTGGCGGAGCTTTATCTCCATCATGGCGCGCTCTTCTTCCGCCAGCTTACGCGTGGTGATGTCCTCCTTGATGGCGAGGAAGTGGG
>DASQID010000576.1:0-2757 GCA_035631775.1 Acidobacteriota bacterium | reverse complement strand
ACTATTAAACGCGTCGAAGCTCAACAGCTGCAGGAAGCGCTGTCCGTCGTACTGCCTGACTACCAGCGAGACCGCTTCGAGGATGTCGCATTCATGACCGCGATGGTCAATGTTCTCATGTGCAATTATGCGCAGACCGGGCACTTCGGAGGCCCCATGTCCTACACTCCAGCTAATGTCGCTCTCCATCTCGGCGGGCCGGAGTTAGGTGCAATGCGCTATGACATCCGTGAGCCCAAGCACCCTTACTCGGATAAATTCATGCTGGCCGGCGGGCACTGTATACCCGTGTGTTATTCGCTCTGGATGATTCTCTACGAAGCCATGGCGCGCCAATTCGATGCGACGGGCGACGAGCGCTACATCTGCGATCCCAAAGTCGCAATACTCCCGATCGACGCCCTCGGATTTCGCCGATCACCCGGTGCCTGCGCCACCATGCTCAAGGACAATGGGTTGGAAGGCAATCCACTGTTTGCACAGTCTAGGCTGCGCGGCATCCGCTATCTTCAGGGGCACGCGGAGACCACCGACGTCACCAATGATGTCAACGGCGGCCCTTCCGGCGTGGGATTCGCCACTGCAGCGGGAAAAGCTCTCTTCTGGGACGCCGTGGGTGCTCCCGAAGCGCTCAAGGTCTGGGTCCTCGAGGGGGAATTCGCGATGACGGAGGGTCACGCCCAGGAGCTCAAGACCATTGCTCTCGCCCAACAGGTTGGGAAGCGTTTGCGCCTGTTCCTCTCCTATAACAATGCGGGTATCGACGACAGTCTGACGGGCGGCGTAATCAGGCCGAAGTACGCCACCTACGATCTCTACAACCAATGGGGCTCCTACGGGTGGAACGTATTCGCTACCGACGAAGGCGGTGATTTCGACTGCATTTTTGCTGCATTCACCGCAATGGAGAACTGGCCACGTGACGATCGGAGACCCATGGCCCTGGTTGCCAGAACTATCAAAGGCTGGTGGCCTGCCGCGGAGAACGGGAAAATCAAGGGTACCGGCGTCGCCCAGATCATTGGGTATCCCAGCCACCCGCACGGCTTCAAGATGAACAGTGAATACATCCAGGCCCTGGCGACATCCTATGAAAAGCACTACGGAGTGAGCTTCCAGGGAATCACTGACGGGCCAACACATTCAGAGCCGGAGCGTCTCATTCAGCTCAAGACCAATATCGATGTGGCGCTTTCAGTCATGGAGAAAAGAGAAGGACTGCGCGAATGGATATCCCGCCGCCTGCTGGAGGTAGCAGGCAAACTGGATCGAAAAATGCACGTCAACATTCCATCACACATGGACCCGTTTTGTGACGAGCGTTTGATGCCCCGCAACCTGCCACTCGAGCCTGTACGGGCAGAGGTCAAGAATCCCGTCACCGGTGAAGTCGTCGTAAAGACAATCACGCTGTTTGAAAAGCCGGGCCGGAAGCTGGGAACACGCCGTGCGATTTCAGAAGTCGGCAAGTGGATCAATTATGTGACCGGCAATCGTATGTACACCGTTGCCGCAGATCTCTCACATTCCATCAACATGGAGGATGCAAACTTCCTCGGCCACTATGATCCGGTGGCGAATCCTTCCGGAACGCGACTCAAGGCGGGGATCCAGGAGGCCGGCAACGCCTCTACAATCATCGGCCTTATCGGGCAGTCCGCCTCGATAGACCCGGGAATTCACGCGGGTATGTGGGGAATGAGCGGCACCTACGGCGCATTCACACCCCTGATGTACCTTCCCGCTCGAATTTTCAGCCAGCAGAATCAGGATAGCCCATTCCGCTTGGGGGTCCTGACCGTTGTGGCCGGCCACTCCGGCCCTGAAACAGCCGCCGACGCGCGCAGCCACTTCGGTATCTTTTCGCCGCAGGTCTGGACGCTCTTCCCGCGAGGTCAGGTGATCAACCTGTACTTCTGGGACTACAACGACGTGGCGCCCGGCTACTTCGCCGCCGTGCAGGCTCGGCGACGTGATAAGAATGTGGGAATAATCGTCATCCACGTGGCTCGCCCGGACTTCTTTGTCGCCGATCGCAGCAAGTGGGCTGATTCCACTCTGTGCGCGGCGGCCAAGGGCTGCTACCTCATTCGCGACTGGGATCCCTCATTGCCGGCGCAAGGCACCGTGCTTGTCCAGGGTTCGAGTTCGACCAACAATCTGGTCGCAATTCTTCCGATTTTGCAGGAGACGAGACTGAACGTGCGCGTCGTTGCGGTCATAAGCGAGGAACTGTTTAATCTGCAGCCGGAAGAATACAGGCAACGACTCCTGCCGGACTCACAGCGCTTCGACTGTATGGTAGTAACTACGATGACGAAACGAGTAAAGCCTCTGTCAAACCTTGGTCCGTTTACGGAGGAGTACAGTCTCAGCGCCGACTTCGACGACCGCTGGCGAACCGGTGGCACGGAGGAGGATGTCATTCGCGAGGCGCGTCTCGACAAGAACTCCATACTCGAAGGTATCAGGAGATTTGTCTCGGACCGGGACAGACGGTTAAAACGCCAGACCAACGCCCTGGAATCCCTCACCGCATGAGTGCTCTTCAGGAACAGATGCGTATTTTTTGGCTTTGAAGGAACCATCCTGTGGCGCCGGTCATCAGACCCCTAGCTAGTGTCATGTCACACTTGAACTGTCGCAATATATGGGATAGCATACTTCCATTTCAGCTGGAGGACTGCTATGCCCCTAATCCGTTACAAGGTGACGTTGGACAAGCAGGAAAGGCAGATGCTGCAGGAAATCACGACC
>DASQID010000575.1:0-7283 GCA_035631775.1 Acidobacteriota bacterium | reverse complement strand
GACGGACAAGGGAACGGAGTCGTGGGAGCGGCGACAGTGACTGCCACGGCCGCGGTAGGTGTTTCGGCAATCTTCACCGTCTACGATGCGAACGGAAATTACATGACCGAGGCGGGCGTGGGAAGCTCGCAGCCCGCCGCGACCGTGACCTCCAACGTACCCATCGGCGCATCAGCCTGTTGGTTCCCGCCGGGACAAATTATCAACTTACCTTCGTCCCTCCTGCCGCCAAACCTTAGAGGCGGGGATACGTCGTCGTGGGCCGACGGTTGACTGGTTCAGATACGGGACGCTGAGAGCGCAGTCAGCTTCTCGCCGGGGGAAAATACTGAACTACGAAAGTTTCTATGCGACGTGGGGTCTTCCAGGCCTTGGGGCCTCAGGGGTTTGCTCTTAATAAAAGGTACGGCGCTAGGACACAGAGTCCGCAAGGGATTCAAAGAAATCAATGCATACTCAGCCTCGACGGGCAAAACAAACGTCACGGAACCCGCGCCAGTTTGATATAAAATGCGCCGGGTACGCGGCTGTTGCTCGCGAAGGTGCCGATCCAGAAGCCGTTTATCGAGGTCCACTTATATAAGGCGGAATAATAGTCATGATCAATCGCATCATTGAGTTCTCTGCCAATAACAGGTTCCTTGTGATTATTCTCGCAGGCGCCGCGACGCTGGCCGGTTGGTGGTCGATGCATAACACCGCACTTGATGCCATCCCCGACCTGAGCGACACGCAAGTTATCGTCTATTCGCGCTGGGACCGCAGCCCGGACATCATCGAGGACCAGGTGACCTATCCGCTCGTCACCGCGATGCTGGGCGCTCCAAAAGTTCGGGCCGTGCGCGGCTTCTCTGACTTCGGCTATTCCTACGTTTATGTCATCTTCGAGGACGGCACCGACATATACTGGGCGCGGTCCCGCACACTCGAATACCTCTCCGGCGTCCTGCCGCGCCTGCCCCAGGGCGTGCAGACCGAACTTGGACCCGACGCGACAGGGCTTGGTTGGATCTTCCAGTACGTCCTTACAGACACTTCGGGACAGCACACATTGGCTGAGATGCGCACCTACCAGGATTGGTATCTGCGCTACTATCTGAAGTCCGTTCCAGGTGTCGCGGAGGTTGCACCCATAGGCGGCTTTGGCCAGCAATACCAGGTAAACATCGACCCGAACCGGCTTCAGGCATACAGCATCCCGATTGCCCGCGTCGTCGACGCTGTACGTGGCGGCAACAATGATGTGGGTGGTCGACTGATAGAGTTCGGCGGCACCGAGTACATGGTGCGTGGACTCGGATACGCGCGCTCCATCCAGGACATCGAAAGCATTGCTCTGGTCGCGAGCGAAAATGGCACCCCGATCCGCATCCGTGACATCGGACAGGTTGTTATGGGCCCCGACCTGCGCCGTGGGGTTTCCGACCTCGACGGAACTGGTGAAGCGGTATCCGGCATTGTTGTCATGCGCCAGGGAGAAAACGCGCTCGATGTCATCGACCGCGTGAAGGCCAAGATCAAACAGATCGAGCCGGGCCTGCCCCAGGGCGTCAAAGTTGTCCCGATCTACGACCGATCCGAGTTGATCCGCCGTTCAATCGACAATACCAAGTCGACTCTCATCGAGATAATAGTTACGGTCGCTCTGGTCATTCTCGTTTTCCTCTGGCACATCCCCAGCGCTGCCATACCGGTCATCACAATTCCGATTGCCGTGCTGATGTCGTTCATCCCCTTCCGCATGATCGGCGTCACGGCCAACATCATGTCGCTCGGCGGCATTGCCATTGCAATCGGAGCCTTGGTTGACGCGGCCATTGTCGTCGTCGAGCAGACTCACAAAAAACTCGAGCACTGGGAGCAGGGGGGACGCCAGGGAAGCTACCGCGATGTGGTCGTCGCCGCCGTCAAGGAAGTGGGCGGGCCGAGTTTCTACGCTCTCCTTGTAATTGCGGTCTCATTTCTTCCTGTCCTCACGCTCGAAGCGCAGGAAGGGCGATTGTTCAAGCCGCTCGCCTATACGAAGAACTTGTCTATGATCATTGCGGCGGTGCTTGCCATCACCCTTGACCCGGCTCTGCGACTGGTGTTCACACACCTTAAGAGCTTTGATTTCCATCCCGTGTGGCTCTGCCGGGCCGCCAATTCGATCCTGGTAGGGAAGATCCACAACGAAGATACCCACCCGATCAGCCGCACGTTGATCAGGATCTATGAGCCGGCCATCACTTGGACTCTGCGCTGGAAGTACGCTGTGATCGCAACCGCCATCGCACTGGTGCTAATTACAATTCCGGTTTATATGAGGCTCGGGAACGAATTCATGCCGCCGCTGGACGAAGGCTCTCTGCTCTACATGCCCTCGACAATGCCGGGCATCTCGATTGGCGAAGCACACAAATTATTACAGATCACGGACCGGATCATCCGGCAGTTTCCCGAGGTCGACCGAGTTCTCGGAAAAGCTGGGCGTGCAGAAACTTCAACCGACCCTGCTCCACTTTCAATGCTCGAGACGGTGATCACGCTCAAGCCTAAAGATCAGTGGCGCAGAGTTCCCACATGGTATTCTTCCTGGGCACCGGGATGGATGAGGTCTATCTTCCGGCATGTGACGCCCAATAACATCTCCCAGGAAGAACTGGTAAATCAGCTAAACCAGGCCCTGAAGCTCCCTGGCGTCTCAAACGCCTGGACGATGCCGATCAAAGGGCGCATTGACATGCTCACGACAGGTCTCCGCACGCCGCTTGGCATCAAGGTATCGGGGGCGGATCTGAAGGTCATCGAGGGCATCGGCTTACAGGTCGAGATGCTTCTGCCGCGGGTGCGCGGGACGCGCAACGTCTTCGCGGAACGTACGGGCGGGGGCTACTTCCTGGACTTCAAGTGGAACCGCGATGAAATCGCGCGCTACGGGCTCAGCATTGATGAGGCCCAGACAGCGGTGCAAAACGCGATCGGCGGCGAGAACGTGACCGTGACCGTCCAGGGAAGGGAACGCTACCCGGTCAATGTCCGCTACATGCGCGACTTCCGGGGCGACCAGGATGCTCTGGCGCGCGTGCTGGTTCCTGCCTCCGGGGGACAGCGCCAGATACCGCTCGGGCAATTGGCAACGGTCTCGACTGCCGAGGGACCCTCTATGATCAGAAACGAGGACGGCCTGCTTACAGGATACGTCTATGTCGACGTGGCTAACCGTGACTTGGATGGCTATGTCGAGGAGGCTGGGAAGCTGATCAAGGAAAAAATCCAGCTTCCGCCAGGCTATGCGCTCTTCTGGAGCGGACAATACGAGGCCATGGCGCGAGTCAAGGAGCGGCTGCTTTTAATCCTGCCGCTGACTCTCTTCCTGATTCTTCTGCTCCTCTACTTGAACACGCGCTCGTTCACAAAGACGATGATCGTAATGCTCGCAGTGCCGTTCTCGGCTATCGGTGCCGTCTGGTTCCTTTACTTGCTGGGCTACAACATGAGCGTCGGGGTTTGGGTTGGCCTGATCGCCTTGCTTGGCGTCGATGCCGAGACGGGCGTGTTCATGCTTCTCTATCTAGACCTGTCCTACGAGCGGGCCAGGCGCGAGGGGCAACTCAGAAGCCTCAATGAGCTTCGCATGGCTATCAGGGAAGGCGCAGCCAAACGGATCCGGCCGAAGTTCATGACCGTGGCGACGACGTTCATCGGCCTAGTTCCAATCATGTGGGCAACGGGCACCGGTTCGGACGTGATGAAGCGGATCGCAGCCCCGATGATAGGCGGCATCTTTACTTCATTCCTGCTGGAACTGCTTGTATACCCTGCGATCTACGAGATCTGGAAATGGAACTACGAGGTCAAGAAGTCTCTGACTTCACATCCGGGTGCGGTGTGATCCCCGTACGTGGCTGGACCGCGCAGACCTCGAAGAGACGGCACCCTGAGCATTACCTGGGGTTATCTGTTTGCGGTCCGTGAGGTCCTTCATTTTTGTGTTTTCTCCTGTTGTAGGTACGCAGCCACTTTGCTATACAATTGCGGTACGGCCAGTGAGTGAGTCCGACTGAGTCTCCGATTCTCAGGGCGGGAGTAATTCAGCGGTAGAATGCCAGCTTCCCAAGCTGGACGTCGCGGGTTCGATCCCCGTCTCCCGCTCCATAGAATCAACGAGTTACAGGAACCCATCCAACGACAGAGTCCAATAGAGTCCATTAAGCCTCAATTGCCTTCTCCAAGGCGTTTACTGCGTCCTTCCGGCGCTTAAGCGATGTGAATGTGTACACGTTCTCGTTCACGTCGACCGTGTGCCCCATTTGTTCGGCGCGGACATGCGGATCGACGTCGAGCTCCTTCAGAAGGGAACTGTGGGTTCTCCGCATGACCTGGAAGTTGGCCCATTCGAGCCCCAGGGGTTTGAGCCTGGGCAGGAAATCCCTCCTCCAGCAGTTGTCCTTTGCCACAGGCGTCGAGAGCTTTTCGGAAGGAAACACCCAGGCTTCAGGACTGGTGTCAACCGACACGGCCTGCCACTCATCGATGGTTGCGAGCACGCCCTCCGACAACGCTGCATAACGAACCGACCGCGCCGACTTTGGAGTGTCGATGTCGCCCCGGTAGATCCGCTGCCGGATGTCGGCGTAATCAGCCTCCAGCCGGGACCATTTGAGCACAAAGATTTCGCCTGGCCTCATGCCGGCGAGCACGGCGAGCTTCGCGATCAACCGCTCCCGGACGTCGAGGATCTGGAACAACTGTCGCACTTGGTCCACTGTCATGATCCGCGGCGTTGGCCGCCGAGCGTACCTTGGAGTGAACAAGAGCGTCGCCGGATTTCTTCGCAGATATCCTTCGGCAACGGCCATGTCGAATATCTGCTTCAGATCCCAGCGCAGGTGGCTGACCACGTGGAAGGAATGCGATCGGCCTTTGTGATCGAGCAGATCCTGCAATTCGTCCCGCCCAAAACTTCCCAGAGACCGTGGTCCAAGCTCGGAAGTCAGGTAGCGTGCGAACCTATCCTCGTTTGTCATTGCGGTCGAGCGCTTCCACTTGCGCCGATAGAACGGCAAAAACACTTGTTGAACGAAATCATCGAAGCTTGTCTGCTCCGATGGTTCCTTACAACTATATTTGATTGGGGCGACGATCGCGGCCAACTCGGACTGCGCTTGCGCTTTGGTAATCTTGGAAACCGGCCCTAACATTCGCGCTTTGCGATGCCCTTCGTCTCGCCATCTCGCAATCCAGATGCCACGAACCTTCTGCAAACTCCCTTTTTGAAACCGTCTACGCATGAATCTTCTCCTTCATGCGTCCAACGGTGTCAATGGCTGACGATACAGAATTCTAGCATTTGTGCCATTGTTCTCATTCCCTCTTTTCCACTGTTCGAGGGCCGCGCGCCTAACCAGCCGCCTGCGTCCCATCGAGATCGCCGGCAGCGGGGAGATGCCGCGGACCTTGCCGGCAATGGCGTTATAAACATGCGCCTTCGAGCAACGAAGCTCGACGGCCACTTCAGGAACGGTCAGAATCTCGTTCCCGGCCATAGATCACCTCCCGGTTATCGTTCCGTTCTTTGCCAAGCAATTTAGATTCTTTCTCTCGCCGCGTGCCCTGTGGTTCCGGCCGTTTGGGGAAACGCTGGCCTCAATGTCCCTTCTCCTCTAGTTTCTTTCGCCTTGCCGCAGCGACCTCAGGCGGCAGCCGAGTGAGGTTGTACCGTTCGCTCCACTCAAATTCAAACTTGGGCTTTGGGGATTGTCCCTCTGTGTTTTTTGCAACGAATTGGGGATCGACAACAGTTGAGACTGGTGTGGCTGCTTGCACGACCGCTGCGGATTTTTTTGTCGCAGCCTGCCGCAACACAAAATAGGCCCGGCGCCCACGTGACCGCACCTTTATGAACTTGAAGATGGTCTCACGACGGATGCTGACGTGGTGCTCTTCACGCAGGTGATTGGCGATCTGCGCATACGTCATTGGTGGTCTGCGGCGCCTCAACTCGAAGATCTCCTGCTCAAAGGGAATGAGGCTAGATCGATACGGCTTGCCTGACATCGTAACCTCCGTCGCTGTTGAGTTTAATTGTCTCGAAGACCGCAACATGTTGCCGGTTTGTTGCCACTTCAGGCAGATCGCCAAAGGGAAGTGGCAACTGGTTGCCGCTTCGTTGCCGCTGCGCGGCGCCTCGACGGCTCCGTTCGAGGTATTGCGTCTCGGATTGGGAGACCGTTGGTCGACCGATCCGAGAACTTCCACTTGGGCTTCCGTGCCTACCCGGATCAACGCTTGAGTCGGACGCCTCGCGCCCGAGGGAGGACACTGTGATGCGATGCAGGCTGCCGAAGCACAGGTCCGGCCATCACAAGCCGTATTGCCAAGCCGGCAGATCGGCTGACGAGGATTGCTCTTCAACCCAACAATTCCAGATTCCAGCACGCTCATCTCGGAATCCCCCCTCATGAAGACTAGAGGCACAAAATCGCCCAAGACTTACCCGCTCGCAATTTGATCACTCAAGTTGAGTCTCGGAAAAAGCACCAAGAACACGTCGTCCGTGCTGGAGTTCTGCGAATTCTGGAAATGGTGAACCTGGGTCGCGCGACAGCCCGCTGAGAGAAGGTTTCGCATTTCTTCCAGATATTGGGCAGAAACAGATTTGATGGTTGTAGAATGCTTTGGGGCGTATGATTTGCGCGCCGTGATGCGTAAAGATCAAGCCGCCCAAAAACTGAGGATTCCATGATACGTTTGCTATGCGTACTCATCCTGGCATGGCACGTACCCACAGGTAGTTCGGATGTTTCTCAATTTAATGTTCCGGACGCGGTGGATAGTTGCCTCAAGCCGTTCGCCTCCCGATACAAATTCAGTGGGCGCATCAACCCGTTCTATTTGCGGGGCGACTTCGACGCCGATGGCAGAGCCGACTACGCAGTTCTCGTCACTGATGTACGCAAGGCTGAGAGAGGTATGGTTGTATGTCTGAGTAGCACAAAGAGCGCCACTATCATCGGTGCGGGTGTCCGGTTCAACAAACTCACCGATTTGTCTTTCGAAGCGTGGATGGTGTATCCCAAGGGTCCTGTCGAACGTGGAGTCGGAGAAGGGGCACCTCCCACGTTAAGGGGAGATGCCATTTCGATCGTATGGCCGGAGAGGGCCAGCGCTTTAGTATACTGGGACGGGAAGGAATTCCGTTGGTACCAACAAGGCGACTAGGAAATAGACCGATCTTCCACGACGAGAGTGCCGCAGACAAAATCGATTTACGAGTCACATTGCTTTTATGGTCAATAGCG
>DASQID010000574.1:0-8072 GCA_035631775.1 Acidobacteriota bacterium | reverse complement strand
TTTGATCTGCGCAATATCGAGCCACTCGACCAGCACTTTCGTTCCACGGAGAAGGCTTACCTGCTCGAACTGCGTGAGGCGACCGAGAAGGCAGGCTCGCGCGTTGTGAATGTTGCGGTGGACATTCGAGACAGCTTCTATGATCCTGATCCAAATCAGCGCCGGAAGGCTGTAGAGGCGAGCAGACGATGGATCAAAATTGCCGCCGCAGTCGGTTCTCCTAGCGTCCGGCTGCACATTGCGGATGCAGCGAAGCGGCAACCTGACGTGGATCGAACGGTCGAGAGCCTCAAGCAGGTCGCGGAATATGCGGCAGGTAATAATGTACTGGCGAATCTCGAGAATGACGACAATTTTACCGAGGATCCATTCTTTATCGTGCGGGTCCTCGAAAAGCTGAACAGTCCGCATATCCATGCGCTGCCCGATTTCTGCAATTCCATGGTGACCCACGACGCGGAGTTCAATTTCAAAGGCCTGAGAGCGCTTTTCAAGCACGCCTACAACATCGCGCATGTGAAGGATTCCGAGCCGGGGGAAAATGGCAAGTTCGTCACGGTCGACGTGGCAAAGTGCTTCGAGATCGCAAAAGCCAGTGGCTACCGGGGTTTCTATTCGATGGAGTGGGAAGGCGCTGGCGACCCCTATGCGGGGACGCAGAAGCTGATCGATTTAAGCTTGAAGTACCTCGCCTGAAAGATCTCAGGCGACGTTTCTGTACTAGAGAAGAGGTGGGTTTTTCCACAAGGATGTGCCGTCCTTCTTTTGCTGCCTTGCGAACGAATGTTGCACGGGGCATAATAATTCCCATCGCATTCCAGTGCGAAGCTCGAACCATAACTCTTCAACCTGAGGGCTGGCGCAAGAATAACTTCACATTTTGCTGCTGGCCTGCGGGCCGCGGCCTGAAAGGGCGCGGCGGCGGGCGGGCATCTGCTTCGTTGCCGCTCCTCGACGATATACACCGATATCGCCTGCGTCGCGGCGCCTGGGGGCCAGCAGCAAAGTGTAAACGTAATTCATTAACAGATCCTAAACAACTGCTCAACTCTCAGTCACGGGGAGGAAGATTTGCATGAGACGCATGAGACTGACAGTCTTGCTTGCTTTGAGTTCAATAGTAACAGTGTCGTTATTGGGCATGCAGGAACAGAAGAAACCATCGACCCCGCCTCCGATGGACGAAAAGGCGGCGATGGAGATGATGATGAAATTGGCCACGCCCGGGGAGGCGCACAAGAAGCTGGATCTGCTGGTTGGCACCTGGAATGCAAAGAACACCATGTGGATGGATCCATCCAAACCTCCGACTGTCTCTAAGGGCACCTCCGAACAGAAATGGGTGCTGGGAGGGCGTTTCCTCGAGCAGCGCTTCGAGGGTGAGTTTATGGGCATGCCGTTTTCGGGGCTCGGATACAGCGGCTACGATAACTACAAAAAGAAGTACATTGGTGTGTGGATGGATACCGCAGGAACGGCGATGATGAACACGGCCGGTTCATTCGACCGTTCGGGCAAGGTGATGAACTCGACTGCGAGAATGGACGACTTCACAACCGGAAAAGTTGTGACCGTCAGCGAAAAGGTTACATTTGTAAATAATGACGAAGTGCGTATGGAGATGTTTGGTCCCGGACCGGACGGCAAGGACTATCGGATGATGGAAATCGTCTACACCCGAAAGAAGTAGACCGTGCGCGCACCCACGCGCCTGAACAGCCAATCTTCCTGCTTTCGTGCGCGAAGCGCTTTGGAGTGCGGTGACATGTCAGACATGTCCCCGCTCTGAAAACGCCGCAAAGCCCTCGTGCCGCCGTACTCCAAAGCCTTCGGCCTTATTTTCGGGACGGAAACTAGCGCACAGGCTCAAAGTGCGGCGAGGATTTCGAAGGTTACTCTTGGCTCAAACTATATCGCTAGTTTGAGACCCGCAATACGAGGTTTGATCCGTCCTGACCCCCCGAATAAACGCGCTGAGTGGCCTTGACGAAATCTTCGGGCAGCGCTTTTGGTATATCCATGAACTTTTGCGGGTTGCGGTCGGTCAACGGAAACCAACTGCATTGAATCTGCACCATGATGCGATGACCCTGCCGAAAAGTGTGGGCGATGTCGGGAAGATTGAAACTGATGCGGTCGGGCTTGCCGGGTTCGAAGGGCACCGGGGTCTCAAAGCTCTTGCGGAACTTGCCGCGGAACGGCTCGCCTCGGACTAACTGCTGATAGCCCCCGATAGCGATGCCAGGTTGTCCGGAGGCGTTCGGGGCCTGCTGGCCGGGCTGAGGTGGATTGTTATAATCCGGCATATTACCGGGATAGACGTCGATGATCTTCACATCGAAATCGGAATCAGTGCCTGTCGTAGAGACTTTCAAATCCACCAGAATCGGCCCGAATACGGTGACGTCTCGATCCAACATGTCGGTCCTGTATACCAGTACGTCGGGGCGCGTGGCTGCGAAGCGTTGATCCTCGGTCATGTAAGTACTCAAAACACCCAGGGTGACGCGCCCGATGTAAGGTACGGGTTTGTCAGGGTCCGACAGGAATTCGTCGAAACCGGACTGAGTGGGTTGCTGCCAGGCGAGGTTTCCCTTCGCATCGAGATAGAGACGTGTGGCTCTCGCAGTGTCTGGCGGCCAACTTTCGAACCTGCGCCACTGGTTCACGCCCGTCTGGAATACCCAGGCCTTGGGGAACTTTCCCTCTCCGCGTCCTTTCAGAAAGTACATAAAGAAGGGGAATTCGATTTTTTCGCGGTAATACTGCGCTGTTTTAGATCCGAAGTTGACATTCCCCAGCCTGTCCCCATCTCCACGTGAGAAACCGCCATGGTTCCACGGTCCCATGACCAGCATGCTTACGGTCGGCGGTGTGTTCCTCTCCATAAAATCGAACTGCCGCAGCAGGCCTTGTGGATCTTCGGTGTCGTACCACCCGCCCACCAGCATGACTGCAGGCTTGATGTTCTTAAGGTGCCTCCAGATGGCGCGCGACTTCCAGACCTCATCATAGGTGGTGTGATCAATGTTGAGCAGCCAGTAGGGCTGCTTGTGCTTGAAATACTTCCGGTCCGCATCGGCGAGCGAACCCATGTCGAGATAAAATTCGTAGCCGTCGGGAGTGCCGTATTGGAAGGGAAGAGAAGGTTTCGGCGGCTCGGGGCCGTCCTCGCGCGGGCTAAAGCTCATGTAAAAGCTGAAGCGGTGGGCCAGCATGAAGGCCCCGTTGTGGTATACGTCGTCCCCCATGTAATAGTCGGTGACCGGAGCCTGCGGGGAGACAGCCACCAGCGCGGGATGCGCATCTATCATCCCGGCCGTGGCGTAGAAGCCCGGCTGCGAAATGCCGTACAGCCCCACTTTGCCGGTGTTTCCGGGTATGTTGCGGATAAGCCACTCAATGGTGTCGTAGGTGTCCGTGCTTTCATCGACATCCTCGGGCCCGCTCTTCACGGCCTTGTGCGGACGGTTGATCACATATTCGCCTTCGCTCATAAAGCGGCCGCGGACATCCTGGTAGGCAAAAATGAACTTCTCGCGCTCGAAAAGTTCCGAAGGACCGAGCGATCTACGGTACTGATCGACGCCATAGGGCGCGATACTGTAAGGAGTGCGCTGCAACAGGATGGGGTAGGTTTTGGCGTCCGAGAAAACCTCCTTGGGGATGTAAACGCATGTGAACAGCTTGATCGCGTCGCGCATGGGAACGCGGTACTCAAACTTGGTGTAGTTCTCCCGAACGGCTGAGACGCCGGAAGCCGCGATTTCCGCTGCCGCCGGAGATACTGTGCGCTCCTGTTGCGAGGCTCCACCCCGATTTTGAGCGGTCGACAAACATGGAATCAGGACCAGGAGGATGATTGTGCCGCGCACCGTGAACTGCTTTGCTTGCGTCATGTTTAGCCCCACACAGTAATAGTTTGCCCAATCATTTGAGCGCTAATGTCCCGGCTCAGGGGCGCCGAAGAGCTTACCTTAGGGCCTGCCCAAAAATAAATCGGCATTTTGGCACAAGTGCCCAACTCCGCAGCCGCGAGGCTGGGCGGCCGCACCTGCCAGGTTATATGTGCGCGGGTCCTTTGGCATGAAGTTGATGTCGACGACCCCGTATATTGACCGCAAGCGGGAAATCATCGAGCAACGCCACTCATTGGCGGCAGTCAGCTCTGGGCATCATTCCATTGGGAGACCACCGTTTCTGGCGGTGCGACTCGGAAGGGCTCAGCCTTTCCGGCGCTGTTGGACAGGATGAGACATGGAAATGCAGGGATGATTCGTAACAGCAAGCCCGCGCCCCAAAGGGCGACAGAAGAGCGGTGTCAGGTTCAGAGGCTCTGTCGCCCCGGGGCTGTCGATGAGCGAAGCGTCAAACCCCGGGCTGCGCTGCCGCTTCCCCGGCGCTATTGGCTTGCCCCCCTCCGGGGGCTTTTTGAAGTCACCCTCTCTGCGGGTGGAGACTCACTTACATCACATTCAGACATCCATTTTGAGAACAATCGCTGAAGCTGAGTGAATTCGAAGAATCGACGCGGAGAAGCATGGAGCTGAAAATATGAAAACTAGATTTAGATTAGCGGTTCTTGCACTGGTTGTTTTATTTGCTGCTTCGAATGCCCGGTCGGAAGTCTATACCTGGTGGTACATTCCACACCTGGCTTTTGGCGCAGGTTACACGAGCTACCTGACGATACGCGATCCACAGGCGATAGCGTCACGACAGACGTGGGTGACCCTCTACGACGACAACGGGAACGAGCTGCCTGCCAATGTCGAAGGGGCAGGGCAGCAGGTTTCCAACTTTACCTTTACACTACAAGCCTCGCAGGAAAAAACCTTTGCGATCACCGGGGACTCCAGCCTGAAGGTCGGTTGGGTGCAGATCGCGTGCGTGGGGCTCGCGAATATCAGTGCGTCCCTGAGGTTTACCGTAACGGACGGCAGTGGCAATGCGACGGATGTCGTTGGCATCCTGCCAACCCAGTCCAATCTTGACTGGACGGTCAGCGTAGAGAAGCGGAGCGCAACCGATTACACCGGCATCGCCATCGTCAATCCCTATTCAAATCCGGTTACCTTCAATATAGATTTCTATCAGAACGGAAGCCGGGTGCCCGGCACCACGACCCGGACATTCACACTTCCCAAAAGCGGACACATGGCGAAATTCGTGCATGAGGCGGCGCTGTTCAAGGATGCCTGGAACAACTTTAGCGGCATAGGGACTTTGAGGATCTCCGGCACGAGCCCCACTGGGACCTTTTGCGCGGTCGCGCTCCGCGGGGACGGCACGCAGTACTCATCCCTGCCGGCTGACGCCGGAGTGCAGAATTGGAGCCTTTCCTTCTCGGGGTCCAGCGGCCCTGCCAGCTGGTTCTGGCAGATGTTCGATGGCTTTCATTTCATCGGCTATGAACAGAATTATGAAGACACTAATCACGCCGGGCAGAGGGTGCGAATGCGGGGAGTCCTCGCCTCGGATCTGTCACCCTCAATGTTTGTGCTCGATTGGATCTATTCGAGCACCGATGGCTCGGTTCAAGGGATGGTTGTCTTCCAGGGCGTGGCGGGTAAGGAAGGAAGCACGGATGTCATCAACGGTACGCGATTGGACTTGAACAAAGACGGAACCGTGAAAGGCAAGGTCACCTTCAAGGCGACTCGCGTGTTCTGAGGCGGTGTCTCAGGGTGGTCTCAGAAAGCCACATCCACGACCCAAAGACTCAAAGAAGATCATGGCTTCGTTGAGTCTAAGGGCACGCGCGAGAATTGCGTGGCATATTGCTGCTGCCTGGTCGCGGCGCCCCGCATCTGCCCGCCCGGCGCTCGCGCCAAAATGCCAAGTAATTCTCGCGCGTGTCCTTGGATCTTTGAGGTGGCTTTTTTTTGGTGCCCGAACGGGCCCTGAAAAATCAGACCTTCAAGGAGAGGTGGTCCTCGAGCATGATCTCCAGCTCTGCGAGAAGAATCTCACTCGCTCTGAGACTATGCGCCTCCGGAGTGGCAGCCAAAACCAGCGTGGGCTCCGGATCGAAGCCGGCGCCGAGCTTCTTGCTGGCGAGATCGGCAAGCCGTACTACCGCCAGGCAATGATCACCGGGATCCAGTTTCTCGGAATGGTGGTCCCGGACAATGTGGCAATAAACTTCCGGGACGTTCCAGCGCCGCAGCAGATTGTAGCCCAGCTGGCAGTGAGCTGAGGTGAGTACCTCCCTGATAAGCGCCTGCGAAATCCCGAAAGCGAGTCCTTCGGTCGTGTTGATCTCATCCAACGAACGCAGGACGACGAGCTGTCCTATATCATGGAGCAAGCCTCCGAGAAAACACATGTCCTCCGAGCCCCGCATGCGCAAGCGAGTGGCCAGCCATTGCGCCGCCAGGGCGGTCGTGCTGGAATGACGCCATAGCTCCTGCAACAGGCGATTCAGCATCGCGTTGCGTGCACTGTACTTCCCATGTTCCCCAGCCAGGACCGCCATGCGGCGCACCTGCTTTGTCCCGAGGCGTGTGACTGCGTCCCGGATGGTGCGGATCGCCGACAGCCCGCTGTAGAAAGGGGAATTTGCGGCACTCAGGATCTCCGCCGACAGTGCTTGATCGCTCACAATCAGCCGCTCGACCTCGGCGATGTCGTGATTGTCATCCGCAACCACTTTCTGTAGTTGCATCGCGACGGCATTGAAAACAGGGAGCTCCAATCCTCCCGATTCTATGAGTTCGTTTATCCGGTCGAGTAAGGAGCGGCTACCTGACATCAGACTCCCCCCAGGTATTGGCGAATCTCACCCAGCGGACGCGGCCTGGACAGCCGTGGAACCTGCCTGATAATTTCTTCAAATGTCGTCTCCCCTTCCGCCGCCTTGTAAATGGCATCCTCGAGAAGAGTGACAAGGCCGGTGGATTCGGTGCTGATACGACGGATTTCATAAGACGTTTTGCGAGCGATGATGGCATCCTTTACGACTTCATTCAGAACCAGCAACTCGAATATTGGGAGCCTCCCACTATATCCGCGATGGCGGCAGCGCGGGCAGCCGCGGCCTGTCTTGAACGTGAGGCCCTGTGCCTCGCGGGGCTCATAGCCGAGCCTGCGAATCTGTTGGGGAGTCAGGGGCTGATCGGTAGAGCAGTACCTGCAAAGGCGCCGTACCAGCCGCTGGGCCACCACACTAATGACGGTGGACGAGATAAGGAAGGCTTCAATGTTCATGTTCAGGAGGCGCAGCAGACCCCCGATGCTGTCCTCGGTGTGAAAGGTTGTCAGGACTTTGTGGCCTGTGAGTGCGGCCTGGATGGCAGTGTCCGCCGAGAACTGGTCCCGTATTTCGCCGATCACCATGATATCGGGATCCTGGCGTACCATGTGTTTCAAGGTGTCCTCGAAGGTGAGGTTGATCTTCGGATTGATGGAGCACTGCTTGACCCCGTCGATGACGTACTCGACCGGATCTTCGGCAGTGATGATGCTCGTCTCGGGTTTGTTGAGGTATTGAACGGACGCGTAGAGCGTGGTGGTCTTGCCGGATCCAGTCGGGCCCGTGATAATGACGACACCGCTGGGCGAGTCGAGGGCATCCTCGATGAACCGGTCCACAACACGCGGCGCCATGCCGATGTCGCGGATATCCAGCAGCCTGCTGCGATTGTTCAGCAGGCGCAGCACGATCGCCTCGCCGTAGATCGTCGAATAGGTGGAAACGCGAATGTCCAACGGATTGCCACGGTATTCGAACAGTATGCGGCCGTCCTGGTGTCTCCGCTTCTCCGCGATATCCGTACTCGCCATGATCTTGATTCGGCTGGTGATTGGTGCGATCAGGTCGGACGACAGGTCCTTATGCTTGACCAGGACACCGTCCTTTCTCAGGCGGATCCTCATGCGGTCTCTTGTGGGTTCGAGGTGGACATCGGAAATGTCGTTGTAGGCCGCATTCGTAATGAGCTCGTTGACGGTTTGCACCACGAGGCTCTCGTTGGTATGCGGTGTCGCAGTGCGTGCCCTCGAATCATCGATCCGGTTGAGTGCCTGGTGAATCTCCTCACGCGTCGAGATGCCGGGAACCACCTGGCCGC
>DASQID010000573.1:0-5283 GCA_035631775.1 Acidobacteriota bacterium | reverse complement strand
CGGGCCTTGGCCGGCAGCCGATCGAATGGTGTCTTCTCGTTGCACTTGAAGTTGCGGGCGACTGTGACCAGTGATTCTCTCAAGTAGTTCTCGATCCTGCTGTTTTCGACCGGGAATTGCATTTCCGAGACTGGCCGGGATGGCTCGAGAATTATGTTTTGCGGGTTAATGACCAGGTGGGAGCCAGTGCCGCCGCATTTCGGACATGCTCCGTACTTCGAGTTGAATGAAAAGGAGCGCGGCTCGAGCGTGGGGATGTTGATGCCACAGTCGATGCAGGCCTGGCGCTCCGAAAAAAGGCGTTCCTCCCTCTCAAGTGCGGCGACTGTTACGAGTCCCTCAGCCAGCTCGATGGCGGCTTTGACCGACATCTCCAGGCGGCGGCGAATGCCTGAATTGATGAGCACCCGGTCGACGACGACCTCAACCGTGTGGTTCCGGGTTCGTGAAAGCGGTATGTGCTCCTCGAGATCGTGCAACTTCCCATCCACGCGCACTCGCACGTAGCCCTTCTTGAGGTACTTTTCGAAGAGCTTACGGAACTCGCCTTTGCGATCGCGAACGACCGGCGCCAGGATCATGACGCGGGTACCCTCCGGATAGGCGAGAATAGCGTCCACTATCTGGTCTAGGGACTGGTGGGAGATTGGTTTTCCGCAGAGGTGGCAATGCGGCTTGCCCACGGAGGCAAAGAGCAGCCTCATGTAATCGTAGACCTCGGTTACTGTG
Source organism: Acidobacteriota bacterium (assembly GCA_035631775.1). GTDB lineage: Bacteria > Acidobacteriota > UBA6911 > UBA6911 > UBA6911 > DASQID01. Next base: position 4,554 of record DASQID010000573.1, on the reverse strand, counting down.
CCGACCGTCGATCTCGGGCTCCGGCTGGTGGTCTTCTGCTCGATGCTGATTGCCGGTGAAAGGCCCTCAACACTGTCCACGTCCGGCTTCTCTAACTGTTCGAGAAACTGGCGTGCAAATGCAGATAATGATTCGATATAGCGCCGCTGACCCTCGGCGTAAATGGTGTCGAAAGCAAGGCTGGACTTACCCGAGCCGGACAGGCCCGTAACCACAGTTAGCTTGTGCCGCGGGATCTCGAGATTGATACCCTTCAGGTTGTGCTGGCGCGCGCCGCGCACCACAATCTTCTCTAGCATGGCCAGGCCAAATAAACAATTCTACGTTTTCGTGCAAGTGCGGTCAAATCCCCCAAAAGGCTCCAACTGCGTCAACTAAGGACCTGGGCAGAATTAACTTCGCAATTGGCACGAAAGAAAACGACCTGTGGCGCTGGTCATCAGACCGGCGCGGGTCGCCGCCGGAGGCAGTGACCGGGGGGTCTGATGCCCCCCCGCACATGACTACATTTTGGCCAAAATGTGATCTTGCTTTTGCGCGAGGCTGAAGAGCAGCTGCTGAACTTTCTGAAAAGCCATGGTAAGGGCTCGCTCAAGAATAAATTCACGTTCTGGCGTGAGCACCGTCGCGCCTGTGGCGCTCCTGGGGCGGGCAGATGCGAGGCGCCGCGACGCAGGCGATATCGGCGTATATCGTCGAGGAGCGGCAACGAAGCAGATGCCCGCCCGCTGCCGCGCCCCTTGAGGCTTCGGCCTGCTGCAGAATGTGAAGTTATTCTCGAGCGAGCCCAAGAGCGCGAATGGGGCAAAGAGAATCCTAACAAACGGGGGGATTTTACGTATAACAACTGCGGGGAATGCCCGAAACGGTTGCCCGGTGATCTCCGGGTCTCCGTGGTGTAATCTAATCGAATCCGTCTCGTATGGAGTTGCTCTTATGAAGCTGCGCATGAAGTTGCTCCTGGCCTTTCTCCTACTTGCCGTAGTCCCGTTGGCGACGATCTCTTTGTATTCATACAATTCATCCCAGCGGGCCCTGCGTCAGGCGGCGGAGGCTGAGTCCGAGAGACTCGCCGCCGATTTGGGAGATAGGATGCAGGCGGTCAGCGAGGATCTGAGCCGCCGCATCGAACGTGTAGCGGGGCTCCCCTTCAGAGCCCTCATGTCTCCGCGCCGGCCCGAGGGACACGAGCAGGCGAATGAGCTGGTCCACCAGCTGATGGCGCAGATGGGCGACACGGCTTCCTTTATCAAGGCCTTCGAGTTCACCCCCACGCACCCCCCAGTCCCCCCTTCGATGCCGGTTCACCCCCGCACGCCCTCTGAACAAGCTCCAGCAACCAAGGAAGAGCAGCCTTCCGGAATTGTCATCGATCTGTCCGGAACTCCGCCGATAGAAGCGGCCGGCGAGGTTCAGCCCCGGATGGAACGGGGCCGGATGACACTGCACGTAGGGACTCCACCCGCTCCACCGCCCCCACCCGGAGCCGGCGTTCCCCCGGACCAGGAGAGAGGCACAGGTGAAGCTGCGAACAAGAAGGAGATCGAGCTGGCCCAGAGGCTGGCGAAGCATATGGAGGCGATTCGCAGAACAGCGGTGGCCCAAGCCGCCAAGGCGCTCGAAGCCCGGAAGAAGGAGCTTTTATACGTGCCTGGCAGGGGCTTCGATACTGAGGTGCGCAGTGGCGGAGAACTTGTGGGCAGTCTGAGGGCTGAGGTGAGCACTCAGCGCATTTTGCGTCACGTCCTATCCAAGTCTCAACGCGCAGAGGGAGAAATTCCCTTCGCCGTCGACTCCGAAGGGAAAATTCACGCAGCCAATCCGGAGGACATCCCGAAGATCGAGGCATTGCCCCTCCCTCCATCCATCCATATCGCGACGGGGGATTCGAGAAAAGTGGACGCATCGCAAAACTGGGTCGTTGTCACCAGAAAGGACGAGCACTCCGGTGTGATTTTCGGCATCGCGCGTCCCATCGGCGACCGGCTTGGGGAACTCCGCCGCACGGCCGCAAGAAATCTGGCATACGGACTGGGAGCAGTCGGCATTGCACTTATCGGAATAATTCCACTTACGGGCAGAATGACGCGCAATTTGACCGTCCTCACCCGCGGCGCAGAACAGTTGGCGCAGGGAAATCTCCAGACTCGGGTCGAGATCAAATCCAGGGACGAATTCGGCCAGCTGGCGCAGGCATTTAATCGCATGGCGCGGGACCTGAGCGATCATGAAAAACACATGGTGGAGCAGGAGCGGTTGCGCAAAGAACTCGAGATGTGCCGTAAGATCCAGGAAGAGCTTCTACCACGGCACGCCCTCCGGACTGGGCTAGTAGAGATAAAGGGAGTGTCGATTCCCGCCCGTGAAGTCGGTGGCGACTTCTTCAATTACTTCTCCCTGCCTGATGGCGATGTTGCCGTACTCGTGGGAGACGTTTCCGGCAAAGGGTTGCCAGCAGCACTGCTGATGGCAAACCTGCAGGCAACCATTCAAGCCCGTCTACCCCTGGAACTGGACCTGGCAAAACTGGCCACACAGTTGGATACCGAGATTGATTCCAACACACCGCCGGAACTTTATCTGACAGTGTTCATTGCCATCCTGGAGACACGGACACACACCATGCGTTACGTAAACGCGGGTCACAATGCGCAATTCGCGCTTCGCGGCGGGGGATTGGTCGAAAGACTTGAATCCACGGGACGCCCGTTGGGCTTGCTGCCCGGCGGTTCTTATGGGGAAAACAGGGTGAGTCTGAATCACGGTGATGCGCTGTTCTTCTACACTGACGGACTGGTGGAGGCGGAAAACGAAGCCGGCGAAGAGTTCGGAACGAGCCGCTTGGAAGCCTTGGTGCTTGCCGAACAGCAAAGCGGAAACGGCGGAGTGCTCTCCAGGATTGAGGCGGCAATCCGGGCTTATCGAGGCAGCGTCGAAGCTGCCGATGACGCCACGATGATGCTCGTCCGCATCGGCCCCGTCCAGGACTAGGTGCTGGGAAAAACCGCCACGAATTTCACGAACGCGAAATTCGTGGGGGTTTTTGTCGATCCAGGATCTTCCAGGGTAGATGCAGCAGAAAAAAGCTTGCGAAGGCAATCCCCTCCACTGACAGGATGTACCAGGGCCACGGTCCCAGATAGTCCAGCAGGGATGATCCCATAGGCTTGCGGCACAGGTAACCGTAGTTCCAGTGGAAGCGCCAATCGATTACTCCCACGACGGCAGCATAAACATTTATGGTCAGCAACATGCGCTGGGGACTGCCCTTTCGAGGCCTGAATCCCTGTCTACTGATAATGAACACGATGGCGAGCAGGATCGTGCCGTGGCTCCAGAAGAACTCGATATATTCCCAAGAAGGAAATCCCAGGCTGATATCGGGCGTCAGCGTTGCCTGCAGTGTGCCTGCAAATCCCCAGAAGTATGCTATCTCGGAGGCGGTTTGGTTCGGATGCAACAGCGTCAGGAGGCAGGCAATCAGAACCCAGTGGCAAAGCTCCAATGGAAGGGCGTAGTCGAGGCTCAGCTCATGGGCGAGCCCCTTTTGGATGTACGTCACAACAGCATAGCCGAACAGAAGGACTGCAAGCACCCGGCCGATCCACAGGCGGTTCTCCGGGGCCATCCTTCGTGATGCCCAGACAATCACGCAGCCGAGCAGGATGAGAATGCCGAGGGTGATCACGTGTTGGACGTCGAGGGAATGAAACTGGGGTTGCGAGTTCATAATCCCGTAGCACCGCTGCGAAATGTGCAACAAGATGCAAGAATTTCACGAAAATAATCCGTGAATATAATCTTAACGATGGCCTAATTCGCGAAATTTGTGGCAGATTTTGTCTTTTCAAGGAGGTGGACCGTGACGAGCTTACGGAGACTGGCGATCATCGCCGTGGTTGGGACACTCTCAGCAACCATTTTCGGCTCTTGCGAAGCGGCCGCTCAGGAGAGCCTGGCCCCATATGTTCCAACGCCTCAGGAAGTGGTGGATAAGATGCTCGAACTCGCGCAGGTGACTTCGAAAGACGTCGTATACGACCTCGGCTGCGGCGACGGGAGGATCGTGGTCACGGCTGCGAAAAAGTATGGAGCACATGGCGTGGGAGTGGATATCGATCCAGACAGGGTGAAGGAATGCGAAGCAAACGCAAAATTGGCCGGGGTGGAGAAACTGGTCACATGCAAATTGCAGGACGCCCGGACGACGGATGTTTCCCCTGCCACTGTAGTCACGCTTTATCTGCTCTCGTCCTCGAATCTGACCCTGAGGCCGATGCTGACCAGTCAGCTCAAGCCTGGAGCCAGGATCGTGTCCCACTCATTTTCCATGGGGGACTGGGAACCTCTGAAAACCGAGGAAGTCAGCAGCGGCGGCGGTTATACACGCACGCTCTACTTGTGGAAGGCAGACGGCAAGGCCCGCCCGTGAGAGCGGGGAGCGTGTGACTCGCGCCGTCTCGGTGGTTGAAATCGGATCGTCAAAGGGAGTATCGTGGTTCTGTCTGCACAAAGGAGGCCCTGCTGATTAACTCTCGGTTTTCTCTGCTTTTG
>DASQID010000572.1:0-12404 GCA_035631775.1 Acidobacteriota bacterium | reverse complement strand
CTCCAGGACCACCACGAACCCGCTGTTGTGGGACCACCCTGAGTGACTGACTACACCGTCCGCGGTCGCGGAAATCGGATTTCCGGGACTGGCTGAAATATCGACTCCCGAATGAAAGTGGATCTCACCGTCCATCGGGTCAACCCTGCTGCCATAATTTGAAGCAATGTTGCCGGCGACAGGTAAGCCTTTGGGCGTTGCCAGATAAATGTCTTTCTGCACCCGCAGGTAATCCTTGATCTCGTCGACCGTTTCCGTTGTTTTCTTTAGTTCCTCCACCAAATTGGGAATATCGAGAGATCCGGCGAAGGAGGTGTCCGCATGTTGCAGGACTTGGTCTTTGGTATTCAGGGAAAACAGCCGATGAAATTCAGTCTCCGCCTTTTTCAGTGCAGCTACTGTCGACTCCCACCGGTAGAACTGCTCCGAATAGTAGCTCGCCTCCGCCGCAGCCAGGTGGTGTCGGGCTTGGTATTTCACGCTGGTGACGGCCAACGAGAACACATATACCCCACCGATGGTGCTCAACAGGAAGGAGGCGAGAATTGCGATTGTGGGGATCTTCAAATTCAGCGCCTTCACAGCCTGGTGCGGAATCACCATGATGGTTATCGGCGTCAGTGCCTGCTTGAACAGAAGGCGGATTGTCTTCATCGTGCGTCCCTATATGCTTATCGGCAATAAGAGTGAAACTGAATAGCAGACCTCCAAGCCCACAATAGTAAGTGGGACGTGTAGCACGATATTATGAGTGAGGTGTCGGCCGCAGTGACCGAAATCACGTGAAACATCAATAAGATGGAGGAAATCTGCGGCGAATTACGCGGATTGCCCCGACGACCGAACTCATGGATTATTTTGCGGTGGTGATCAGCAAACCCTGCTATTTTAGCAGCGACGTGATGCCCGGCTTTGCGCCTCTGCGAAGGGGCGAAGCGCCCTGGTGGAGGTAAGGCGAATCTGCCACATCCCTCCTGGAGAGACATCGATGGAATACCGGACGCTTGGTAAGACGGGTTTCGCAGTCTCTAAACTCAGTTTTGGTGCCTCGTCTCTTGGAGGGGTGTTTCGTGAGGTTGATGAAGCCGAGGGGATTCGCACCGTGCGTGTCGCACTGGATCTCGGCATCAACTTTATTGACGTCTCGCCGTACTACGGACTGACCAGGGCGGAAACGGTGCTCGGCAGGGCGCTGCGAGGTGTGCGTCGCGACAAATATTGCCTGGCCACCAAGGTTGGACGCTATGGCGTGGACGTGTTCGACTTTTCGGCCAGACGTGTGACCGCGAGCATCGATGAAAGCCTCGACGGCCTCGGTGTAGATCACATCGACTTAATCCAGTGCCATGACATCGAATTTGGCTCGCTTGATCAGGTCATAGAAGAGACCATCCCTGCGCTTCGCCGGTTGCGGGAGATTGGGAAGATCCGATTCATCGGGGTCACCGGACTTCCGCTGAAGATCTTCGAGACTGTGCTGGCCAGGACAGAAGTGGACACGGTCCTTTCCTACTGCCGGTACTGCCTGAACGATATGTCGCTCGAAAAGCTGTTTATGTTCCTGAAGGAGAAAAAAGTGGGCGTAATCAATGCCTCTCCCCTCAGCATGGGACTGTTGTCGGAACGCGGTGCACCAGAGTGGCATCCGGCTCCGAGTGACCTCAGAACGGCGTGCGCCGCGGCGGCCGTCCATTGCCTAGCCCGCGGAGCGGATATTTCGCGGCTGGCACTGCAATTCAGTACTTCGAACCCCTCAATCGCCACGACCCTGGTTGGCTCGGCCAGTCCGAAAAACATCGAAAAGAACGTCCGCTGGGTGGACGAGCCGTTGGACGAAGAACTCCTCGACGATGTGCTCCGGATCCTCGAGCCCGTGCGTGACAAGACATGGCCGAGCGGCCGCCCTGAGAACAACTAGGGGCCGTCCCCGCTAAACAACCCTCGCCTCGAACGCGAGGAGTTTTGCTGTATCGCCTGAAGGCAACTTATGATCGGCATCATTGTCTCGCCCTTGCAGGGCTCTCTTGCTACTGGCTGCCTATTCCCGGGGCTTGCGCCCTAGGCTTGGGGGCGCCCTTCAGAAAGCCCTGTACGGGCGAGACGATTTTTCTCGCAGACTGCGTCGACTTCGCTATCCTATGCCTCGCCTGAGGGAGAGGGGTTCCGACCATCCTTCATGGGGACACTAAGCTTTACGGACGTCGAGAACGATCTTGATCGTCTCAGGAGCCTCTCCGTCGACCCTCTCGAATGCCGCGGTGATATCGGAAAGCGGCATTCGGTCAGTAATCAGCATGTCTGGATGAAGCAGCCCTCGTGCCATCATTCTCATTGCGCGCGGGAATTCTCCCAGCGTCACACGCGACCCTATCAGTTGAGCCTCCTTGAGGACCATTGTCTTGAAGTGAACGGGCGTCAGCTGTTCTCCCAGCCCTGTCGTCACAATTCTCCCGGCAGCACGAACCATCCTGACGGCCTGGCCGAGGGGCGGTTCCTGCCCGTCGACCTCGTGGAAATGGCCGACGCACTCGATCACGCAATCGACACCTACACTATCGGTCAGATCCATCACCCGGGCAACCGGATCCTCTTTCCTGATGTTTATCACTGCATCCGCGCCAAGCCTCTTTGCGGTTTCCAGACGGAAATCGTGGAGGTCGGTCACGATTGTGAGCCCCGGGCCGGCGCTGTGGCACAACACATCGATAACAGAAAGCCCCAACCGACCAGCACCCAACAACGCCACGGTCTCACCCGGCTGCACTCCGCCGCGCTGCAGGATGTGATGGCCGAGACCGTACATCTCAACCATCGGGACGTGCTCGAGTTCCACGCTGACCGGCAGCATGAATATGCGATCCGAGGGGACGGCTACATACTGCCCGTAACCACCCTCGATGTCGACGCCAAGCAATTTGAGGGTTCTGCAGGCGTTGGGCCTACCCGTTAGGCAGGCTGGGCACCGATGGCAAGCGATGATGGGATCGACCGCGACTCGGTCTCCAGGCTTGATGCCGCGGACTTCCCTTCCGACTTCCTCGACCGTGCCCCCGAATTCGTGTCCCTGAATCGCGGGACACTTCACCCGGGAGTGGAATTCACCGCGGTAGATGTGCAGGTCCGTCCCGCAGATGCCCGCGTGGGTCGGCGCGACCAGCACCTGATCCGGGCCCACGACTGGATCTGCCGTCTGGCCAATCCGGATATCTCTGTCTCCATAGAGGATGCCTGCCTTCATGTTTTCCCTCCAGATTCGCCGTCAGCGCAAGGCTGCGGGCTCAAAATGTGGTAAAACCGCGCGGCGTTTTCCCCGAGTATGGCGTGCTGCTCTTCCCGGGTCAGCCGGGCCACGTAATTTTGGACTAGATCCATAGTGTCCTGGTAAGAGGCTGCAATGATGCAGACCGGCCAATCGGAGCCGATCATCAGGCGCCACGGACCGAACGCTTCGAGAGCAGTATCGAGGTATGGTGTAAAGTCGTCAGGGCTCCAATCGCTCCAGTCGGCCTCCGTGACCATGCCTGAGAGTTTACAGTAGACATTCGGATAGCGGGCAAGCCTGCGGATATCACAGCTCCAATCCGCTATCTGCCGTCTTCGTATGGAAGGCTTGCCGACGTGATCGAGCACGAAGCTGTGCTGCGGAAACGCGGCAACAAACTCACAGGCGATCGGAAGGTGTCTGGGAAACAGGAGGAGGTCGTAGGTTAAGCCGAAGGACGTCAGATACGAGATGCCTCGCTGGAAATCGCTGCTAAGAAGGAACCGGTCGTCAGGCTCGTCGTGCACGACGTGACGCATCCCTCGAAGTTTCGGATTGGACGCAAATGCCACGAGTTGGCTCCTGACGCCCGGATTCCTCAGGTCAACCCATCCGACAACCGCGACGATCGAGGGAAACCTGTCGGCAAGTTCCAGCAACCACCGTGTCTCCTCAAGGCTCTGGCGCGCCTGCACCGCAACGGAGCCGGCAAACCCAGCATCCCGGAGCTGCGGGCACAGGTTTTCCGGAAGGTGGTCGTGTTTGAGTGCTTCCATCCCCGCACCCATCCACCCATAATCCCGTTCGTTGTACTTCCAGAAATGCTGATGCGCGTCAATTCTCATTCTCGGCGCCCTTTGAAGCGATCTGCATTGCCGCGGCCAGCACGAGTGCTGCAGTGATCATGCACTGAATTCCCTTGGCGACCTCACTCATTCTTGGATCGCGGCAATCATCCTACCAGTCATTGCCGGTCCTGCCGTTGAGTTTCTTTCCGCCACTAAGGGCGGGCGCAAGAATAAATTCACATTTTGGCGCGAGCACCGTCGCGCCTGCGGCGCTCCTGGGGCGGGCAGATGCCCGCCCGCCGCCGCGCCCTTTCAGGCTGCGGCCCGCAGGCCCGCTGGCTTTGTTGCTCGCTCCTCACATACCACCCCGGGTATAGCTCGTCGCTCGCGCCTCGCCAGCGGGCCTGGGGGCCAGCAGCAAGATGTGAAGTTATTCTTGCGCCAGCCCTAAGGCCGCGCCGTTGGATATGTTGAAAGGATGCCTATCCTCCACGGGCTGCGAAATCGGTTAATATAGCCCATCCGGAGTTAGCGCTTTCCGCAATGCGGAGGCTGGACTGTGGTCCCTCAATGTGACCGGAGCTTCACGCTGAGATCCATGATCCAGTTGGCGAGCGGATCGCAGGAATAATTGTCATGAACCGCATGATAAATTGCATGCAGTAAGCAGAACAACGGCTTTATAAGCCCGGGAGAAACGTCTTCCGTACCCCGGGGCCGCGTTCTGCACCGGCAGGCCGAACAAAATCATGCGCTACGCATTCTGGGCCGTCGTCCTTGTCTGTGGCTTGATCATCGCTCTGCGCCTGTTCATGGGCCCATTCTCCTTTCTCGTTCGAGTCGATTCCCCCCTGAATATCGAGGCCGTACTTGGGCTGACCCTCATTCTCGTTTTCATGGCACGATCGAATGGTAGACAAGAGCCCAATCAGAATAACCGGTCCGTCACCGGAAACCGGATCTGGCTTCACGCCCTCCTGCTCCTACTGTTGTCAACGGCTGCCTACTGGCATGCGCTCGGCTGCTATTTCCTGTCGGATGACTTCAACCTCCTGACTGCTGCCAACTCCACTGCCCACAACGGCTATCGCAATTTGTTCGCGGTCCAAAGGGAATACGGCTTCTACCGGCCGATCTCCAACTTGTCCCTGGCTCTAACGGCCACCTGGGCAGGATACGATAGTACAGCCTGGCACGCGTCAAATCTGATCCTGCACTTCGCGAATACTCTGCTTGTCTACATCTTGGCATCGAACCCATGCTCTTCTCCCCTCGCTGCCCTCTTCGCTGCCGCGCTCTTCTCGATCCATGGAACCCGGCCGGAGGCGGCAGTCTGGATTGCAGGCCGCTTCGACCTGCTGGCCACGTTCTTTGTTCTTTCGGGACTGATCTTGTTTACGCGGGCTGTCGCGACGACGCCTGCGCGGGGCCGGAATTGTCGGCTGCTTTCACTCCTGTGCATGGTTCTCGCTATCCTCAGCAAGGAATCTGCCTACACTTTCCCCCTGCTGGCCGCGCTCTGCCTCCTCTTGGAGCGAGGCTCTCTGCGTAATCGAATCAAAGCCCTGGCACCTTGCTTTTTGCTGGCATCCGCAGTCTTCGCGATTCGCTGGATGATGTTCGGCGGCATCGGTGGATATCGTGATGTTTACAGCGGACAGCCGAGGGCGTTGACCCTCAACATCATCCCGGCACTTAAAGTTCTGTTGTTTCGTTTGTGGGCTGTTCTCTGTTTTCCCATCAACTGGACCTTGCAGCCGGGTTGGTGGATTGCAGTCCTGATGATGGGCTATGTAATCGCGCTTGGCTGCCTTGCCTGGAGGCGTACTGATCGCAGAAAGGCGATTTTCTCGTTGGGATTCGTCTTGGTCTCAGCCCTTCCACCACTCCACCTTCTCCTGATTGGATCGGATCTGGAAAAATCCCGCTTTCTGTATCTGCCGTCGGTCGGCTTCTGCATATTGCTCGCACTCGCGGCCGAGAAGCTGGGGGGACGGAAATTGTGGTTAGTTCCTTGCTTGGTCATTGCATTCAACCTGTCCGCGCTCGATCACAATCTCAAGGCCTGGGAGTACGCGTCCACCAGAGCACGAATGGCTTGTGCCGCGGCCGTGGATTGCACCAAGCCATCGACAGGGAAACTCGTCGTCTCAGGAATACCAGCCATCCTGCACGGAGTGTATTTCTTCGGGAACGGATTTGAGCAGTGCGTGGCGATGCAACGCGATGGGCCACCGGTCCCGGTTGAACTCCGGCAGGCCGATGCAGTGGACGAGGGGAGCAAGGGAGTTCGCTTCATGCGCTGGGACGGCTCCTCCGAAAAGCTTCGTTGTGTTGACATGCGCTAGCCGTGTCTTGATTATTCCGGTGACAGGCAGCACATCCCTGACTTCAAACGGGAACTTGGGGATTGAGTAGCCCGTCACCGCATCTGTCGGAGTCTTGCCATGCCGCTTATGTGGAACTTACTGGCATTTGCTCTTGTTCCCTGGCCCTTGCCGTTCGTTCAGGGAGTGTCCGCTGGGCTCGATGATGTGCGGCCGTACTATTTGCACGATCTCTTCTTACCCTTGGACTATCAGCCGGGGAAGAACAGTTTCATCCTTCAAAGGGTCCGGCGCGGTGACCGCAAAGATCTGCTGAGACTCGAAGGCAGCGGATCCGTGCGCCACATCTGGTCGACGTGGTGCAGGAGTTTTCAGCTGAACACCGGCACCGAGCCGGGAAAGATCTACCTGCGCTTTTATGTGGACGGTGAGAATTCGCCCGGCCTGGAAGGCAACCTCGACGAGCTCTTCATTGCTGCGGAGCGAACCGGCGCGCGCTTTATGCCGCAGCCGGCCTTCAACTATGAAGGCGGATACAACCTTTACCTTCCGGTGTACTTCCGGGCCGGCATTCGCATCGAAATGGAGGCACTCGACGACTTGGATGAGTTCTACATCCAACTGGACTACCGGAGGACCACTACCCCGGGGACTTCAGCGCGACTCGTTGGTATTCGCGAGAAATCCGGATTGAGGCTCGCCTACCGGGGAAAGGGTGCGCCGGAATTCGAGCGTGACTTTCATGATTCAAAGACGAATTTGATACACACCGACTTCACATTTCAGCTTATCCCAGGCGAAGGCAGCGCTCCCCTTGAAATCGCCGGACCCGGCATCGTGCGTCAGCTGAGTTTTTCAGGGGAAGCCCTGGAGCAGGTTCACCTGCAGATTTTTTGGGACGGACAGAAGACTCCGGCAGTGCAGGCGCCGCTGAAATATTTTTTCGGCCAATTTCGGACCGTTGGACTGGACAGCCGGTCTGGAACGGCTGATTGTTACTTCCCGATGCCGTTTCGTCAGAAGGCCAGGATTGTCCTGAGCCTGCTTCAGGGCCCCAGCCCCAATGCAACCGTGGACGTCCGGCTCAGCTGGGAACAAGTTCGACAGATTCCCTCCAAGGCACTCTACTTCTGTGCCCGTTTCAGCGAGGAAAATCCGACTCGCGGCTTTCAGGATCTCTCGATCCTGCGAACTGAGGGTTCTGGACATTTTGTCGGCCTGAATCTCTTCGACAGCGGACATAACCACGGGGGCGGCGATGTGGCATTGATCGACGCGGCCGGCGCAGTTCCTCTGGTTCTTCACGGGATCTGCGCAGAGGATTATTTTTCCTTCGCCTGGCACAAAACCGGACGGATGCACGACTATGCCGGAGCCCCCGAACATGAGCGGCGCTATCGTTTTCATTTTGAGAATCCCTACCCCTTCAAGCATTCGCTGCAAGTTAATTTCGGCATATTCGGCGACCAGCATCCGCGCAGCGTTGCCTTCTGGTATCAGAATCTGGATCCTGAGAATGGGGAGGACCAGGATTCATGGATCGCTCCGGATGCAGCCTGGAAAGTGCTGGGGCCTCTTGCCGTCACACAATCATTCCCTGCCGGAATTGAAGCCCAGGGCCTGGATACAAAGGTGCTGTTAAGCAAGGAGGAGCCGATCAGCATCACATGGCAGCCGGCCTCCATGTCTGCGGGTTTCCTGGATCTCTGCCACCACTATCGGCACTTCATCACTCGAGCTTCCGGGACCGGCTACATTGCAGGAGACGGGCAGTATCGAGCGGTGGCGAACTTATATGTTCCGGCAGCCAGAACCCTGAAGTGGCGCATCGGTCATGACGATGCTCTAGTCCTTCGAATCAATGACCAGTCGCCACAATCGCTCAGTGAGTCAGCCGGTTTCCAGGCCTCAATAATTTCTGCCAGCCTGAATGCGGGATGGAACAGAATAGAGATCACCTTCCAGAATGACGAGAACGTCAATTGGCGATGGCCTGGCATTTCCCTCGCGATTAATGTCAGTAGATCGGAATTCGCCGAGATGCGCTGGGGTAAATGAGCGGAGGACGCTGGTCTGAATGATTCACCGAGGAGTCGGCCGCATAGCGGCCTCATGAATTTAGGCCGACCATTTAAGGCCGGCACGCGACCCACAAATCCCTAGGCGTCACGTAGCGACGCCCGAATTCGACCGTCGCTACGCGGCATCAGGCTAATAGCTTCTTGCTTTGAGCACAAAGTCGAGCTTTTTGGCTTCATTCGCACCAATGGTAATCTTTTGCTCGGTGGCGCCGAACTTCTCGTGCCAGGCAGTTATCGTGTATGTGCCGGGCGGCAGGTTCCTCAACTCAAAACCCCCATCCTTTCCGGTAACCGCGAAGTACGGGTGTTTGAAGACAGCAATGTAGCTTTTCATCCAGGGATGCACGTTACACTTGACGGGAATGGCAATCTCTTCCCGTGCAAATGTCGCCTCGATGGGTGGCATTCCAGGCGGCTGCGACTTATTCCACTCGCGGTTATTCACCGGCAAAGGGTGGATGTTGTGCGAGGTCTGGTCGCTGTTTACCACCTCAAGCTTCTGGTTGGCCTGCAGCGCAATGATGTGCGGGCTGTAAACACAACCCTTCTGATCTATGATCGCCGGCTGGCTTGGCGGCCCGAAAGCCCGGTCACCCAGTCCCGAGGAAACATAGACAATGACGTTGCCCAGCGTGCCATCCGCGCCCGTAACAACCTCGCCGCTCGTCATTTGGGTGCCGTGCATCTTCGCGCAAGCCGGCTCCTGAGCCATATTAATGCTCGCGAGCTTGGGTGCCTGACCGACCATTTTGACGGTGCCCGAGACGGCACTGGCCCCGTTAGAATCGAGCGGTGCTGCAGGACCGCCGACGGACGGATTCCCTGCACCGCTGGCAGCCCCAACACCGTGAGGCTGCAGCAAGGTCAGGGGCAAAAGCAAAACCGTGATAAGGTACAAATTTCGAATTCTCATCGATTCCCTTCCTTCCCGGTCAGTGATTCTTGCTCGCTATGCTCTGTTGTTCCGCAGTGACTTGCGGACTCGCGGGCTTGGCCGGTCCTTTACCTGGGATGATTCGGGCGATTCCCTGTCTGGATTGGCCCTCCGGTTTCTTTTGAAGCGTCCGCAGGTAGTGGACGAGGTCCCAGGCCTCTTCCGGCTTCAAGTCTTCCATGAAGGACGGCATCGGAGTGCCATCCAGGCCGGTCATAAATATGCGGTAAAGATCCTGGTTGGACTCGCCGCACTTGAATCGCTCACCGGAGGTGAAATCATAGGGGGCGATGGGGCGGTTCTTGCTATCCATGAGCGTGACGGCAGACGGTCCGTTTCCGTGCCCATCCGCCCCATGGCATTTCCAACACTCCATCTTCTGAAACAGTTGTTTGCCGTGCGAGATGCTCTCGGAGCTGGCCGGCGGTTCCGCGGGAATCGGCAGCGGAGGCTGTGGTTTTTCTTCCCGGAAACGTTGCGAAAAGTTCTTGATATACGCGATGAGATCGACCCGCTCCTGTCGGGTGAGCGGATACCACGAGGGCATGGCACTGGCATGAACGCCGCGCTCGAGAGTGCTGTACAGGTCGCTGTCGAGGGGCAGGCTGCCCGTCGGCGTCGAGCGGCACTTGAAAACAGCTGCGGTAAAGTCGCGCGGCCTGGGATCCAGGTGCCTCGCGTTCTCCCCCTCGCCATTCCCCTCGTCACCATGGCAACCGGCACAGTAGCGGCGGTAGAGCTGTTTTCCGTGCGCGGCATTTCCATTCAGGCTGCCGATCTGGCTTTCCTGGGAAAATCCGACCGTGAGCGAAAACACTGACAAGACCAGGCACGCCCCGGCGACCAAAGTATTTCTCGGTGTAATCATCGTTCTCAGTTCCTCTCAAAAGGCAAAGTCAAATCCCATCATCACACTGCTGCTTCGCAGGTTCAGTCCCGAGATCGGCGCAGCCTGGCGCGTCAAGACATTGGAATATTCAGTGTGGAGGGCCAGCCCCCCGCGGCTGCTCATGATGGGATACCATCGGAATCCCAATACCAACGCATCGGTATTGCCGAACTTGCTCGTCAAGGTTGCGCCGTTCGGCAATTCTGTGCCCAACGGCAGTGCCTGACGTGACATCCGGATGGCCTCGTATCGGCCAACAGCAATGAATTGTGGCGTCAACGTGTAGTGAAGCTCGGCAAAACCCCCGTTCCAAATCGGCGACTGCGCTCCGGGAGGCAACACCGATGTCTGATTGAAAGGTGTACCAGTACCCAGGAAGACGTTGTCCATTCCGTGCATGTACAGGGTGCTGATATCCAGCTTACGGAAGTACCACGTGCCGTATCCTCCGGCGCGGTAAAATGGACGGTCTCCCCGGCCCGTACCCGGAATCGCCTGCCCTCCGGCAGTAAGGTAGTAGCTGGGCGACTCGCCTCGGTATGCATAGACGCCAACTCTCTGCAGGCCGAGTCCCTCGATCGCAAAGGCCTGGCTGAAGTGTCCGTAGACATCGTAGCCCCGGCTTGTCGGCAGGCCCGGTTGCCCGCTGTTGCTGCTCAGCAAGGACACCGCGTAACGTGTGTAGCTGTTACGGGAGTGTCCCATCAACTCGACTCCCAGCTGGTTGTCTCCGATTCCACCAAAGCTGTTGATGTCACTGGTAGGGACGAAGTGATAGAGCTGATAAAAGCCCCCGTTGTTCGTGAGTGCCAAGAAGCGTTTCTCGGAGATCGGGTTATCCAGCTCGAATTTACCCAATTTGAAGTTGAGCCACTCTGATCCAATCAGGTTGCTAAACCTTACCCAAGCTGATTCAAAGTGGAAGGCACTCGTTTGATCAGTGGAAGGCAAGACCTGAAAGGCAATGTTCTTGGCCAGGGTGCCGGCAAACCAGAGATCCATCCCTGAATTATCAAAGCCGGAAGTGATGACCTTGGCTTCCGTCATTCCGCTGTTCGCATCACCGGGAACTGTGTCAACGGCCATCCTGTTGGTGCGCTCCGAATGCCATTGCGGGGTGATACGAACCGAGGCAGGCCAGTAACTGGGCTCGTGATATATAGGCTCATCCCGATCGTTACCTATTTGATATCCGTTGTCCTTGAAGACCTGGCCGAAATTATTCAGTTTTGGCCATGCCTCATGACAAGCCGAGCAACGCAGTCCATACTTGCGCGCAAAGGCGGGAATTCCGAACACCGGCCTGGACATCACCAACACTACACCAACCAACACTAACCTGGTGAGACAGGAGCTCCTCGCGGAGACAGACATACAGCGCCCCCCCCTCCACTACGTTTAATTTTCTACTGTTGGAAAATACACGTACCCGAGAATCGGGTCTATTTTATGAGGTTAGTGCAGAGGCATCTGCTCAATATTGAACAGTCTGCTGTCAGATTTGTGTAAAGCAGCAACTACTTTTGGCGCGGCGTTTTGCGTTCCAGTATAAGGAGTCTCTCAGCTCAGGGATCGGAAAACTAAGCATTCTGAACGTCGCAGTTGACTCTTCACTGTTCAGGGAGGCCGAGACCGTAGAGGGGTGATTGAGATGGATTGAGCGGGGCAGCATAGCCGCGATCAAAGGAGTTTGGTGTTCCTTCGAGTCTTCAGGCCTTGGCGGCGGCTCCTTAAGAAGCAACCACTAACACGCGAAGGCGCCAAAAGAAGTGATGTACCCTTGTCGCAGAGTCTGTAGTACGAATACTGTGGTGGGCAAAGGAAAGATATACCTACTCGATTCCGATTAAGAATGGACTTCTCTCGCACCTTTGGAACAAACACGACGGTAAATAAGCGTAAGTCTCGGGACCTGCGTTCACAGGCCCCGAGACAGTTTTCCGCTCAGCCGCGTTCTAAAGAATCCCTTGCAGCCTTCCCCCTGTCGGGATTACTGCTTTCGAACGACAAAGGGTGTGGTGTAGTCGAGTGGCACAATCGTCGTGGCCGGCAGAAACGTCGTAGTAGAGCCCTGGACGTTTGGCTGACAGCCATCAGAAGTGAGTGTAGATCTGACCGTAGCC
>DASQID010000571.1:0-4505 GCA_035631775.1 Acidobacteriota bacterium | reverse complement strand
CCGGGGGCAAGCGCAGCGCAGCCCCCGGGATTCGCTTGCCATCGAAAGAAAGTCCCGAAGGGCATGCGCGTCAAGCTAGGGATGATTTCTTGCCGCGTAGCGGCAACATGAGTTTAGCCGGGCCTTTTAGTGCCCGGACAGCAGCAGGAGGAGGAGGGATCCGTCGCGTCAGCGACGGTTGAATTCAAGCGTCGCTTACGCGACGCCTTTCTCCGTCCAATCAAATCCCGGCCTTAAAAGGCCGGGCTAAACTCAATCGGCCGCTACGCGGGCGGGAATTCCCTTAGCTGGTTCCTGTCGCGAAACTCCTTGGCCGAGCGGAAAGCGCCCCGGAGGGGCGCCAGCCAATAGCCCCGGGCAAGCGAAGCGCAGCCCGGGGTTGGGATTGTCAAGAAAGATCAGAGCCCTGAAGGGGCGACAGGTAACACATGGCATACAAAGGCCTTTCGCCCCTGCCGGGGCTCGATGTTATGCAATATCCTATCCGGGGGCTTGCGCCCCCGGCTACTTGCTTGGGCCCCTCCGGGGCCCGACCTGACGGGCGATTCATCGAGTTTCGCGACAGAAGCTAGCTTGACGCGCATGCCCGAAGGGGCGACAGAGACGCATATCTGTGCAGGACTCCTGTCGCCCCTCCGGCCATGCCCATCAGACCTCTATCTTCGGGACTATGTCGGTCGACACCGTGGTAACGCCCATCTTCTCACCTACTGCTTTGACGGTGAAAACTCGTCCGAAGTGAAGATCAATGAATTCATATTGGCGAGCGTCTCTTTCATGCGCTGTGCCTGCGGGGCATTAGGGTGAACTTTGAGAAACTCCCTGATGTAGCGCGCTGCCTCGTCCTTGTGTTGCTCGGCCAATGCAATATGAACGAGGTAGAGCTGGGGCTCAATGGGCGACGCAGGATCCATCTTTATGACACGCTCAAAGTACTCCCTGGCTTGGGACAGGTCGTGCAAGTAGAAGTAGTTCAACGCCATCTGAGAGACAACCTGAATGTCCTTGGGGCGAAGCCCATAGGCCCGCTTATTGGCTTCGAGAGCCTCCCGGAATTGTCCCTTGGATATCAGGCTTCCCGCCAAATTTACCCACCCTCCGTAAAAACCTGGATCCAGCTTGGTCACCTTGTCGAAGTACTCGATGGATTTGGCGTAATCGCCCTGCCGGTGATAGTAGGTGCCTAAATTGTTCAACGCATCCGCATAGTCGGGGGCTATCTTGATCGCCTCCTCCAGATGGCTCATCGCCTTACCCGTATCACCTCGGAGTTGTTCCTGCTGGGAACGACGCATCTCCTCGCGTGCCCTGGCAGGGATTCCCAGCCTCGCCAAACTCACCTTATTCGTGTCACTGGCGTGAAGCACACCCAGCGGCGGTTCGAACCTCTTTATAAAGCGGAAGAACTTCTTGTTGGGCGGCAGATTGAGATCCACGGATTCGCAGCGCTGGCGGTTCTCTGTCCCCATAATGCACACCGTATAGATGCCCGGATTGAGATCCTTCATGTGGAGCGTTGATCCATTCATTCCGGTCATAACCCGCACAGGTGCGCCCGAAGATTGGAGAAGCTCGACGATCCAAACGCTGAGTGTGCGGTCCATGGGGACCAACTTGCAGTCGAGCTGCACCTGGGGCTGTGCGCCACCGGCTTGTGCAGGTTCAGTCAAAGTGCCAATCCCCACACCCGCCGCGATTGCCGTCGAAAGAATCACCCGCACAGCTTTCAAACGAGTCCCGATCATATCGCCCCACCCTTCATTATTCTGAGTACGGAGAGCCACCCGAGGGGCCCCGCTACTGCAGCGCAGATAAGCGCCAGGGAATATGACGTGCCGGAGACTTCAGTTCCGGTTGATTGCGAAATGTGATTTCAAATCCGTAATTGGATTATTTGCTACACCCGATTGAAGAAATTATAGCACATCGGGGTTCGAATGGCAAATTGTGGGGTTTGCTCTTGCTGTTCGTGGTGCTCTCAGCGGACCATGGGCACCGCGAACTGCAAACTGAGAACTGCGAACTGGTTTACAGCTTTTCCTCCAGGTAACGCTTCAAGGCAACCGCGTTGTTGTGCTCCTGGTCGTGGGAGCTGTAGAGCAACGAGACCGTACCACGTCTTGCGGCGTCCAGGATCGGCTTCCACGCGTCGGGATGTGCATTAAGCTCGCCGTAATAGCGGCAGCTGAATTCGCCCCATTTCTGAGGATCATGGCTGAACCAGCGGCGCAGCTCAGCGCTGGGCGCGGCGTCCTTGAGCCACGAATCCAACTGCAGAGAGGTTTTCTTGATTCCGCGCGGCCACAGGCGCTCGACGAGAATTCGTGTCCCATCCTTAGGCCCGGCGGTTTCATAGACCCGCTTGAGTTTGATCATGCCGGAATCCCCGCTCTCAGTATCCCGAAAATTCCTCGGTACGAATGTTGTCTTCGTCCACGCCCATGCCGATCAGAACATTCTGCAGACCTGTAACCATCGCAGGAGGGCCGGCAATATAAAAGACAGAGTCAGAGGTATCCTTCAGGTATTTCGAGAGCAGTGCCTCCTTTATCAGCTCCCTCTCACCATTCCACGGCCGGTTGGATTTGCTCATTTCGGTCATGGTTCCGATGAATTTGTAGTTGCGATTCTCTTTCTCGAGGGCCTGGAGCTCGGCAAGAAAGGGTGCATCCTCGGGGCGGCGGTTCGAATAAAAAAGAAAGATACGGTGGCCCAACTTTTCCCTGGCAGCGCGCAACACCATGCTGCGGAATGGAGTGATGCCGATGCCGCCGGCGAGCAAAACGGCCGGCCGAGCGGCGTTGTTGTGCATGGTCAGGTTCCCGAACGGGCCTTCGATCTTGACTTCGGAGTCAATGGGCATGACCGCAACCACCCGTTTGAACGCAGAGCCACGGAGCCTGGTTGCGATCATCAGGGTACTTTCGTCAGGCGCGCTGGCGATAGAAAAGGTACGAACGTTGCCCTCCGCATCGGTTTCGGGAGGATTCGGCAGGGTCACATCGATGTACTGACCAGGTTTGAAGATGAACCCCGCCGGCCTTTCGAGGCGTAGAGACAGGGTCCGCTCAGCCACCTCCTCGCGCGCCTTGAGCTTGACCATAAAGCTTGTTTCATGAACTGCAGCGCTCATAACCATCCCTCCTTCCCCGTTTAAAAAAAGATACCAACCGGAAGATGGCGGGACAATACGGAAAAGACCTGGCAGAATAAGGCCGTCGTATTTTGTGGGACGCAGAAAAACGCCGCCTTCGGACGCCGATGGGGTCGGCGCAGGCGGCGTGCAAACGTGTGTTTGCCGGCGTTCTTCCGCGTCCAGAAAGCAAGGGAAGGAACGCCTATTCAATCCAGAGCTTGACGAGGTTTTTGCCGTCGCGGATGGTCAGGATGTTGGTCGGGCCGAGCCCCTGGAGGTCTTTCCAGATGTTGTCGACGTCGATCCCCTTCTTCCGGATCTCGGCCTTCGCCGATTCGTCCAATGCGGCGATCGCGAGCTGCGCCATGCTGACGGGAAGGTTCAGTTCTATCGCCGGTTGCGCAACCCCCTCCTTGTAAACCCGCAGATGAAACATCCTGGTGGAGTCGCCGGGTTGACTCTTGCCGCTCTTTTCCCTTGGCTCCCTTGGTTCGTGCGAGATTTGAGGTTTGGACAGGTATTTCGGGTCCAGCCGCAGCAGTGCAATCTGCGCCCTGTCGGCGATATCCCGCTGCTTCTCGTTCTGCGCCATATCCCGGAGAATTGGGATGGCGATCGAAGTGACGGACTTATCGTTCAAGCGGCTGCAGCGGAGGGCCGTGAAATAGCGAACTTCCTTTTTTGCATCGGACAATCCGTCGACCAGCCGATTCTTGAACGCAGGGTTCCCTCTTTCCATCAGGCCTGCCGCCAGATCTACCACGGCATTTCTCGCCTCGGCCGGCAGGAAGGGTTCGCTCGGGTACTTCTGCACGAAAACTTCATATGCGCGCAGTGCATCTTCGTCCTTTCCCTGTGCCTGGAGGCAGCGAGCCATGAAGTAATAAGCCTGAGGGGCGAGGCTGCTCCTGGAATAATCAACGGCGAATTTCTGAAATACGGCGCGCGCCTCCTCCCATTTCCTGTCGAACATCAGGATCTTGCCCTGGTTGAGCAGTTCCTTTTCGCCGGCAAGCAGCGGCCCACAGATCAGAATCAGCAGTATGACAGCCATTGCCGCGGTTGTGGTCTTTCTCAGGCGATGCATCTTTGTCCTGTCCTCTCTCCCATCACAAATGACGAAGTACGAGTCAGCTACCACCCACAGAGCGGGTGGCTTGACGAAGCCCCCCGGAGGGGGGCAAGCCAGTAGCCCCGGGCAAGCGCAGCGCAGCCCGGGGTCTCTCGTTCCACTCGACCAAAGCCCCGGTAGAGCGGGTGGCTTGACGAAGCCCCCCCGGAGGGGGGCAAGCTAGTAGCCCCGGGCAAGCGCAGCGCAGCCCGGGGTTTGTCGTCCCACTCGACATAAGCCCCGGAAGGGGCGTCAGAA
>DASQID010000570.1:0-5150 GCA_035631775.1 Acidobacteriota bacterium | reverse complement strand
CTTGTTCAACTCTTCGGGTACCAGCCTGGTCGTCTCCTCGGGAGTCCATATGACAGGCCTGTATTGTCCGGTGGATGCACTCAAGGGCTGGCTCACGGATATCGCACCGAGGACGAAGGCTCCTTTGCTGCCGACAATGATCACGCCGCCATTGTTCGCCAGTTCGCCTGTGGCTGCAAACCTTGGCCAATAGTCGTCCTTCCAATACTTCGGCAGCGGAATCGTTCCCCCGTCAGGACCATAATGCCACGTAACCGCGACTGGAGGCAGTTTGCCGCGCGCAGGAAAGTCCCAGCGTACTTCCGCCGAGCTGGGGTAGATCCACTTATTGGTCGACCAGTCGTAACCGGCGTCGGGGTTAGCTTCGATCTTCTCCGGCAGTCCCAGGTCCAATGCCCAGACCACAGGATCAAAATAGTGGCAGCACCAATTGCCGATCGCTCCATCGCCGAAATCCACCCAACTCCGCCAGCCCGAGTACACGGGGTTGTATGAGCGGAGTGCCGCGGGGCCCAACCACAGATCCCAGAGCAAACCATTCGGAATCGCGTGCTCCTCCGCGAGACGTTTGGGAATGTCGGCGTAGGCAAGCCTTCCTCCTCCGCCGCCTTTTGCCAGTTTTGCGTACGGGGTGCCCGCGGAATTGTTCGCAAATATATGCACATCCCGGACGTCCCCGATAGCGCCGTCCCTGATCCATTCGACTACGATCCTGCAATCCTCCGACGAGTGCCCCTGACAACCAGTCTGCGTCGACACTTTGTATTTCTTTTCGGAGGCCATCATGGCGCGCACTTCTTCGACTGAATGCGCCATGGGCTTTTCACAGTACACATGCTTGCCCATTTTCATTGCAGTCAGGGACACAACCGCATGGTCATGATCGGGGGTACTGACCACCACGCCGTCAATAACCTTGTCCTCCTTCTCGAGCATGATCCGCCAGTCATCGTATTTTTTTGCCTGGTTATACCTTTCTGCCATCTCCCACGCTCGCGGCCGGTTTTCCCTTCTCTCCGATCTCCTCCAGTCCACGTCGCAGATTGCAGTGATGTTGTGGCCAAGATTTTCCAGCTCCCTCAGATTGAACGACCCGCGGGTGCCGATCCCCACAAACGCGAGGTTGAGCTTCTCGCTAGGCGGAAGGACACCTCCCCGGCCGAGCACCCGGGAGGGCAGAATGATGAAGCCCGCGAGCCCCGAGCCGGCCGCAATCAGCTCTCGACGCGAAATCCGTCTCATAAGTGTCCTCCTTGGTTCCGCAGAACGCCTGCAATCTCTGAACACCCGCCTTGACCTGATCTGATGGGCGCACACCCAGCCGCATGAAAATTCAATCTCCCTACTTTGGTGCGCGAAGAGCCTTGGAGTGCGGTGACATGTCACCGCTTAGAAGCGCCGCAAAGCAGCGTCGAGCCAGTCGTTCCGCCGCACTCCAGAGCCTTCGGCCTTAATTTCGGAACCTACCTATATGACTTTCCATACCGGAGCACAAGTGTAAAGAGGCATGGAGGCTCGGACGGGATCTCCCCTTTGCGATCTCGTTTGCGATGAGGTACGCTTTTTTCTGCAAAGCCTGTCACCCCCCTGAGACTCGAACCCACACAAAGGAGCTCCTGTGAACAGAAGAGACTTCCTTGCTAAAGCGGCCGCAGCCACAGCGATGGCAGCCGCTCAAGACTCTCTCGCCGCGGCCACGTCGGTCACACAGAAGGCGAACGGCGGAATGATCTATCGAACCCTTGGCCGTACCGGGGAGAGTATCTCGGCAATCGGCCTGGGCGGCCATCACATCGGACGTCAGAAGGATGAGCAGGAGAGCATACGGATTATTCGATCGGCCATCGATGGCGGTATCAGCTTCATGGACAACTGCTGGGACTACCACAACGGCGGCAGCGAAATTAGGATGGGTAAAGCCTTGCAGGACGGTTATCGTCAGAAGGTATTTCTTATGACGAAGATCGACGGCCGCACCAAGGAATCCGCCGCCAGGCAGATCGATCAATCGTTGGAGCGGCTGCATACAGACCACGTGGACCTCATGCAGTTTCACGAAGTGATCCGGTTGGAGGATCCCGACCGAATTTTCGCTTCGGGTGGCGGCATGGAAGGCATGCTGGAGGCAAAAAAAGCGGGTAAGGTTCGTTACATCGGGTTCACAGGACACAAGGATCCGCTGGTTCACCTCAGGATGCTGGAGATTGCGTCTGCTCAAGGCTTTCATTTTGATGCGGTGCAAATGCCGCTCAACGTGATGGACGCACACTTCCGGAGCTTCGCACATCAGGTTGTACCCGCATTGACCCGCGAAGGAATTGGCGTGCTCGGCATGAAGTCGATGGGTGATTCCAATATTCTCAAGAGCGGTGTGGTGACACCCGCGGAGTGCATCCGGTATGCGCTGAGCCTGCCTACTTCAACCGTCATCACAGGTATCGACAGCCTGGAGATCCTGGAACAGGCGCTAAGCCTTGCGCGCAGTTTCAAGCCGCTTAGCAAGGAGGAGATGGCTGCACTGCTCTCGAGAACGCAGGAAGCAGCCGTGACCGGTAAATACGAGCCGTTCAAGACCAGCTCGAGGTTTGACGGCACCGCTCACAATCCCCAGTGGCTCGGGTGAGCATGAGTATTACGGGGCCGCGCAAAAATAACTTCACGATTTGGCTGAGCGAAAAGTCCTGTGGCGCCGGCCATCGGACCGGCGCTCCCGGGGGCCTGGTGACCCCCCGCACATGAAAACACTCGGAACCAAAATGCGAAGTTATTGCAGCGGGGACCCTAACCCCATTTCTCACGAGCTTTCATAAACGAATCTACGCTGTATGCTGTTCACTGCTCACATGTGCCGGACCCACTTGATCACAATGGCGAGGGCAGCTCACGGGGCTCGCCACGAACCACGGTGAGAAGTACAGGCTAAGATCGCCGAGAGGACCCGACCATACCGGTACCCCGGGCGGCGCTTCGCTTGCTGCGCCGGATCTATCGCTCAGATCACACCTCAAAACGTCAAGCGAAACGCCGGCTGAACCGTTCTTGCCGGCTCGGCCGCTGAAATCACACCGAAGTCGGCATTGCCCAGTGTGTGACCTGGCAGGGCAAAGTTTGGGTGCGGGGGCACCTGGTCTATCGAGAGATCCTTGCCAGTCAAGCGGTATCACTGCAAGCCTTCACAGGTTTGCAGGTTTGATGGTCAGGCGATCAATCCGCGTGTATGATCCGGTCCGGTCCTGCGTTGACTTTTCTTTGACACTGCAATGATGAGCCTGAAGAAGAACATACCGCCTATTATTGAGAGATTCCTGGCTGCCCTGGCTCTGCTCGGACTGATCTTGGCGGCTTACCTGCTCTGGGCGCGCCCTTACCAGATGCATTGGGGCGCCACCACTGAAGAAATCAGCCGGTCCATGCCTGGCGATGAACTCAATCGTTCCCCAACCTTTCTGGCTACCCGTGCGATTACCATCTCCGGCACACCCCGGCAAATCTGGCCCTGGCTGGTGCAGATGGGGTACGGACGCGCGGGCTATTATGGGTACGATATCCTGGAAGACCTCGGCAGCATTCGCGGCATTCGCAGTGCCGACCGCATACTGCCGGAATTCCAGAGCTTCAAGGTGGGCGACGCGGTTCCCATCAGCCCGGCCGCAACAGACATCTTCTATGCCATCATGCCGGAGGAGTACTTGATCTGGGGCGGAGCGACCCCCGAGTTTCCAGGTGGCTTCACATGGGCGCTCTATCCGCTCGATGCGAACCATACGCGACTGGTCAGTCGTATCGGATGGAGCCACCATTGGAAGCGGCCCGTCATCCTGGCACTTGAGACGCTCACCGAGTTCTCAGACCAGCTCGCGATACGCAAAATCCTCGAAGGGGTAAAGGGACGAGTAGAAGGTCATAACGAGTCTTTTGCGAGCACAACCTCAGAATTTGCCATTTATCTGTCGACGCTTCTGCTGTTCTTCCCAGTTGCACCGCTTCTGCTCCTGGTCCGCCCGCTCACATGGCCAAGATGGCTCGCTTGCCTCGGGGCAGGGATTGGCTGGCTGATCACCTGGTACGCGCCCATACCGCCTTCGGCCATTGTGACTCTGGGGCTCCTGGTTCTGGCTGCATTTTATCTGGCATTCTTCCGGTCGGCGCAGCACGTCACAGCGTTTCCACAAACATCGGGCGACAGATAGGGCGGCAGACGGAATTCCCACACCGCGGACTGCCCTCACCACCCTTCTTTGCCCCGCGTGGCCCCCTGCTCGGCAGGATGGTCCGCAGCCCGCAGGTGAGCGGCTTAGCGATACATCCGGCCGGCGATACGCACTTCGCAGGTTCTATTTCTTCCTCAGGCGGCAAGGGCGCGTGCGCGCTGAAAAACGTGCCGCGCGTTTTCGCCGTACACCTTCCTCAACACGGTGTCCGGAAGACCGATCCCGTGCATCGGCCAGTGGTAATCAAAGTTGAAGTACAGGTCTTGTTCGTAGAAGTGTTCGTCGAGAGATTCCAGTACCTGGAATCTGGTGCTGAACATGCGTTCATGGCTGCTGGGGTTGGAGAGCGGCGGAGGCCGAGATGAGGAATGTGGCCTATTGAGTGATTCTCATTAGCGAATAGCCAAGGAGGCCATGGCGGGATCTCAAGTCCGCATCCAATCCTCTCGGATACGGCCCACTCACCTTCCATCCCTGGATGGAAAGATCGGCAAGAGCTGTGTCCAAGTCCACCCAGGCTCGTGTTGAGTCCACGTCTTCATCAATCCGGAAATACCACAATTCTTCGTGTAATACGAGCTTGGCGTATTGGATTATGCGCTAACCCCTGATCAGATATTGAAAGTAAGCATAGAGGAAATTGAAGGTGAATTCTGCTCAAAACCGAACATGATTGCCACGAATTAGCGGAATAGCTCACAGCCTGAGGCTTGGGTCGCACACTATAACCTCCGCTCGTACTGGACACGGATGAGACGCGGTACACAGGTTCTTGACACCAGCTCGCTGAGTCTTAACCCCGGAGATTTCAGGCGGCACTAGCTCGAATAGCTCAGCAAGGAGTTGGCCGCGTAGCGGCCGCGTGAATTTAGGCCGGCCAATTAGTTTCTGTCGCGAAACTCCTTTATCGCGCCGAAAGCGCCCCGGAGGGGCGCCAGC
>DASQID010000569.1:0-4632 GCA_035631775.1 Acidobacteriota bacterium | reverse complement strand
CTCATCAAGGACCTCGTTCAGATCGACTGGAGCATGAGGTGCCGATCCCGGATCGGCAAAGTTCAGCACCTGCCTTATGATCCCGGCGGCCCGCTCGAGTCCCTCGCGGATTCGTCCAGCCAATTCCAGAGATCCGTTGGTGCTGCCTGACTGCAAGTCCGCCTCCAGCAGGGAAAGATAGTTCGACATGCCCTCCAGTGGATTGTTGATTTCATGCGCCATGCCCGCGGCCAGCCTCCCGATGCTCGCCAATCGCTCGTTATGCACTACCTGACGCTCGAGCTCCCGCATTCGGGCTTGTTGCCTGTTCTGCTCCTCAAGAGCCATTGTCCGTCGGACCTGTCGGAAACCTAGGAATCCGATAGCCAGGGCAAAGCTCATGATTACGAGATTCAAGACTACGGCCAACCTGTAGCGGTCGGCCATTGCAGTGAATGACCCAAGAAGGTGGCTGTGGCTCGTGTCGCATACCAAGGACCAGCGAACCGGTTCCGGCCATCCGGGGTCGCGCACGGATATGGCAATAAGGTCGGAGTCATGCTTGGTGGAGTCGGGGACGGGATCGTCCTTTTGCAGAAGGGCAAACTGGGAGGGCATCCCGGGCACGGCCACTCGCAATAGTGCCGACACATTAAGAACCGTCTCGAGGCTGCCGGTCTGACCTGATGGTGCCGCACGCAACGGCCAGGAGCTCACCAGGAGACCGTCGGTCACCGGGGTGCGTTCGGCACTCTCCCGAATCGGCAAGAGTACCGGCGCTCCGTCTCGCCGGCCGGCAACAACCATGGGCTCGGATCTAGAGTTTCGAATGACGAGGCGCTCTACCTCCGGATGTGCAGCAAGGAAGAGCAGAAGCGTGCCCTCCACGTCCAGACGCCCCCACTTCCTGGCTATCGGATTTGCGTTCCTCAATTCCTCCAGAGCGTCTGCAAGGGGAGGAGACTGCGACAGAAAGATGAAATCTCCGCGCCTGGAGGAGAGAACTGCCTCAACTGACATCGCATTTGCATTGGCCTGGAGCCTGAGTTCCTCCAGCGCAAGAGCCTCGGCGTTTCGCTTCGAAGCAATAATGCCCCAAATGCCGACGGCATTAATTGCGAAAAGGGGCAATGCGAGGTAGATCATAGCCTTTATGCCGGAGTTCCGGCCCAAACCTCGAAATAGGAGGCGAAACATAAAGTGTCCGGACGTATTTTTTAAGGGGAACCTACCAGCAAAGATTAAACTGCCAAGTAACAACCTGTCAATGGCTTGGGGGTTGGCAGCCTGTGCATACAATCCATTGCTGTGGGCAAAGACATGCATAATATCTATGCGGATTCGTGGCAGCAAACCGAGCCGCCATCTTGTCATGCTCCTAAGTTATTGATTTTAAATTGAGATTCAGATTTCGTTCGGACACCACATCCTGGCACGGCAGTTGCTAGTCAGAATGCCGTGGGGGTGTGGAATGGGCCAGGATCCTTGGACACTTGACTCGATCTTAACGCCGTGGGCTCGGCCCACCGCTGACCCCCTGTAGCAAAACCCGGAATCATACTGTCGCGGTGATTTCGCCAGGTGGAGGATGGAGAGGCAGGGAACCAAGCATTGCAAGGCAAGGGGAGTCGGCCGCCGCCCTGATGTTCGTCAGACCCCCTGTTTCGCTTGCTGCGCTTTGAGATCCTGAATCATCTCGTCGATTCCAGCGATCTCTTTTTGCAGCCTTTCCTTGAGCTTCTCCAGGTGTTCTATTCGTTCCGTGCGTGTGTAGAAACGGCGCCCGCCCAGGCCGCAGGAACTCATGAACATCCGGAAGACATCCCAGACCTGGCAAAAAGCATCGAAGGTTGTCCGGTACATGGTCACCTCACCAAAATCTGGATACCTAAAATATGATCTCCCCGGATGGTGGCCTGCGTCAACAGGTCAACTTTCTGAGGTGTCGGGGAAGGCGGCAGGCGCGGATGCCTCCGCATCACAATATCTCAAAGGACAACCTCATTTGTGGTAGATTAAATTAGTCACATTCGGGTGATACCAAATCATTAATGAGGGCAATAGGTTGCGAATTGCACGGAGAGTCCTGCCTTTTTCCTCAGTCGCGTTGTTCATCGCGCTGTGGCAGCTGGCGGTGTCCTGGAGTGGAGCCATGCTGATCCCGGGTCCCTGGGCAGTCGCCAAAGGGATTGTGGAATTGGCGCAAAGGGGATTGCTGCTGAAGTATGTGGTGGCATCGCTTTTCCGGGTAACATGGGGTTACCTACTGGCGGTAATAACGTCCATTCCGCTGGGGCTGCTGCTGGGCTGGCACATGCGGGGAGAGAAGGCCCTGAACCCGCTCATCCAGGTATTTCGTCCCATCTCACCTCTGGCCTGGATACCGATTTCCATCCTCTGGTTCGGCGTGGGGGATATGGCGGCAGTTTTCCTCATCTACCTGGCGTCTTTTCTTCCCTTGCTGGTCACAGCGATGAACGCCGTCCACCACCTCGATCGTATACACGTGAATGCGGGGATGAACTTTGGTTTATCACAAAGACAGCTGGTGTTGAGGGTTATTTATCCGGCAGTCATGCCGCAACTGCTCGTCGGCTTGAGAATTGCACTAGGCGTCGCATGGCTCGTCGTTGTGGCCGCGGAAATGATCGCGGTGAATTCAGGACTTGGTTTTCTCATCATGGATTCACGAAATGCGGGGAACCGCTATGACCTGGTCATTGCGGGCATGGTCTTGATTGGAGCGACCGGCCTCGTGCTGGACTCCGGTATGCGCCGCCTGGAAAACTTGAAATCGTTGCGCTGGGGTTATGTGAGGGCATAGATGACGACAAAATCTGTTGCGGTGGTTGCGGAGCTGGCAACCGAGGTCAAGGTGAGCGTGCGTAACCTGGACATGATTTTTCAGACCGACGGGAAAAGCGTGTCCGTATTGGAGAGGATCTCGCTGGACATTCGGGAAGGTGAGTTCGTTTGTCTCCTGGGGCCGTCCGGATGCGGGAAGTCTACCCTTCTGAACATCCTTGCGGGATTTCTCCGACCTACGAGCGGAGAAGTGACAATTCAGGGAGAGCCTGTAAGAGGGCCCGATCCCAGGCGCATTTTCGTTTTCCAGGAGCGCGGTGTTTTCCCCTGGCTCACGGTGGAGGGCAACATCGGTTTCGGACTGTTCAAGCTCCCAAAGGAAGAAAGGGCAGCGCGCGTAGCCTATTACATCAAGATGGTTGGGCTCGAGGGCTTTGAGCAGGCATATCCCTCGGAGCTGTCCGGAGGGATGAAGCAGCGCCTGGAGGTTGCCCGTGCCTTGGCGGTGAATCCCGATGTCCTCTTTCTGGACGAACCATTTGGGGCTCTCGACTCGATTACACGCCTTCTAATGCGCGGCGAGCTCCTACGGATCTGGGAAACCGAGCGAAAGACCATCCTCTTCGTGACCCACGACATAGAAGAGTCGGTGCAGCTGGCGGACCGGGTAGTTGTAATGTCGGCACGCCCCGCCACAATTCGCCGAGTGGTTGACATCGATATTCCGCATCCGCGCGATTTGAGTTCGAGGCGCTACATCGAGCTGCGGGACGGCATCTTCGAGGAGATCGGGTTGGCCCACAAGGTGTAGCGGTTCTTACGGGCCCGTTGTGCAACAGGTGAGTCGCTGAGCCTGAAGTCGGGTAAAAATCAATCGATTTCGAGAGAATCCACTGATACGAGAATATGAAGGATCGTGAAGCCGTCATCCTGCCGCTCCTTGCTGCCGGCGTTCTTCTGACCGGCTGGCACTTCAGCGTCGTGTGGACTCACACGCAGATCTTCCCGTCACCCGTTGACGTAGTTCGTGGACTGGCGGAGCTGATGCACAAGGGACTGCTGGGTTCCTATACACGCGACTCTCTCTATCGCGTGAGCGCCGGATACAGCCTGGCAGTGATTCTGGGCGTCCCGATCGGTATTATTCTCGGCTGGTATGAATTGCCGGCGATTACAGTGAATCCCCTGATTCAAATGATGCGCCCCATAAGTCCGCTTGCATGGATGCCTCTCTCGGTGATCTGGTTCGGCGTGAGTGACCTTGCACCGATCTTCCTCATATTTCTCGGTGCGTTTTTCCCGATCGTGGTCTCCACCATGAACAGTGTTCGAAACGTGCCGCCTATGTACGTACAGGCCGGGCGTAATTTCGGCCTGAGTCCGGCGGCGCTATTCCGGCGCGTCATCTTTCCGGCGATTTTGCCGCGGGTACTCAGCGGCCTGCGCATTGCCCTGGGCATAGCCTGGATCGTTCTGGTGGCGGCGGAGATGATCGCCGTAGATTCCGGCTTGGGGTATCTGATCATCGACTCGCGCAATGCGGGCAAACGTTATGATCTGGTGGTAGCCGGGATGTTTCTGATCGGGATAATCGGATTGTGCCTGGATCTTCTCGTGCGCCGCACCGAAAAACTGAGATCGGTTCGATGGGGCTTTCGCACGGAGTGAACGCTCAATCCGCAATCTGCAATCCTCAATTCGCAATTACCTAAGGGCTGGCGCAAGAATAAATTCACATTTTGGCGCGAGCACCGTCGCGCCTGCGGCGCTCCTGGGGCGGGCAGATGCGAGGCGCCGCGACGCAGGCGATATCGGTGTATATCGTCGAGGAGCGGCAACGAAGCAGAT
>DASQID010000568.1:0-2312 GCA_035631775.1 Acidobacteriota bacterium | reverse complement strand
TCTCATCCTTCGCGCAGAAGATGCGTTGCGCAATGTAGCCGCCGCCACCCGGTTCCGCACCGGGGTACCAGGTAGCCCACCAGTTGACAGCGATGTAGACAAAGAAAGTGAGCATCGGCATCCACGGCGAGCCGACATCGGGGAGGAAGGAAAGTATGGATCCCTGCCCCCCGGAAGCCGCCTCCTTGGCAGCATCGAGCGCCAGCAATTTAGCCTTTAAGGCACCCATTCCACCGACGGCTTGAACGGCAAAGTAGGCCAGCACTATCACCATGCCCATTTTGAGGACGAACTGGAAGAGATCCATCACTAGGACGCCCCAGAGCCCGGATAACGTGGAGATCAGTGCAGTGACTATCATTATTCCGAATACGAGCAGCAGGGCTTGTATTTTGGTGATGCCGAAAATCATCATGAGGATTTTCACCATCGCCAGATTCACCCAGCCCATGATTATGCAGTTGATGGGCAAGCCCAGGTAGAGCGCGCGGAAACCCCGAAGAAAGGCGGCCGGCTTGCCGCTGTAACGGATTTCGGCAAACTCGACATCTGTGAGAACCCCCGCCCTGCGCCAGAGCCGTGCGTAAAAGAAAACCGTTAGCATGCCACTCATGAGCATGCTCCACCAAAGCCAGTTGCCGGCAATGCCGTAGCTCGCGACCAGGCCAGTGACCGCCAGCGGTGTATCCGCAGCAAAGGTCGTGGCCACCATGGAGGTGCCTGCAAGCCACCAGGTTACGTTGCGTCCGCTGACGAAATAGTCTTCGGTGGAGCCGGTTGCACGTTTCCGGTAATACAGACCAATGAGGATGTTGAGTAGAAAATAGGCGGCAATGGCCAGCCAGTCGATCAGAGTTAGTTGCATGAAGGCCTCCGTAGTAGGGCGCCTGAATATAACACGGCCAGGCGGATTTACGATTTACGATTGACGAATGACGATTGAAATGCGGGATCGCATCAGGCATCTCCCTGACAGAAAGTAGGTCGCTTTTTCAATCGTCAATCGTCAATCGTAGATCCTGGATTCCACCGGCCGCTGATCACTGACCAGTTTGCACAACACTCGATTCCGTCGCGAATCACAAAGAAGGAGCCAGGCTGCGGCTGTGGCGCTCCATATCTAAATCGCGTCACAAATGATGTGTTGACCCCCCACAGGCGGCGCCATACAATCCGCGTCTGTTCGCTTTATTCGGCATCCATTTCCAGGGGGTTGCGGTGCACAACTTCTGGTACAACAAGAACCGGCTCTATTGCGAGGATGTATCGGTTGCCGAGGTAGCCAAGAAGGTCGGCACGCCCTTTTATCTTTACAGCCAGTCGATTTTGGAGCGGCATTTCAAGGTCTTCGATATGGCTTTCGGAGCCCTCCCTCACCTGACCTGTTATGCCGTAAAGGCAAACTCCAATCTCGCCATCCTCAGCCTCTTCCGAAGGCTGGGTTCGGGCTTTGACATCGTCTCCGGCGGCGAGCTGCAGCGAGCATTAAAGGCCGGCAGTGATCCTCAAAAGATCGTCTTTTCAGGAGTTGGAAAATCCGAAGAGGAAATGGACTTTGCCCTGCAGCAGAACATTCTTCAATTCAACCTCGAATCGCCAGCCGAGTTGGCGCTGCTGGAGGCACGCGCCCGAGCACTGAACAAAACGGCTCGAATCGCTCTACGGGTCAACCCTGATGTCGATCCGAAGACCCATCCGTACATTGCGACAGGACTGCGACAGCACAAGTTCGGCGTTCCCATGGAGAGAGCCCCTGAACTGTACCGGAAGGCCAGTCGCTCGCAGCATTTGACGATCACAGGTATCGGGTTCCACATCGGCTCGCAGATCACACGAGTCGAACCGTTTGTGGAGGCGCTGAACCGCCTCAAGGAGATGGTCCTTGCGCTCAAAGCCGGCGGTGTCATGATCCAGCACTTGGATCTGGGCGGCGGTCTTGGAATCACATATAACGACGAGGTTCCGCCACATCCCGACGATTACGGGAAGGCAGTCCTGGAAGTAGTCAAAGATCTGGGATGCACACTACTGCTCGAGCCCGGAAGGGTGATTGTGGGAAATGCCGGAATTCTGGTGACCCGCGTCCTCCTCACCAAGCAGAACGAGGGGAAGAATTTCGTTATCGTAGACGCCGGCATGAACGACCTGCTGCGGCCAAGCCTCTATGGTTCCTATCACGGCATACAGCCGGAAACGCTTTCACGACGGGGGCGGTGGACGGCGGATATCGTGGGACCCGTTTGCGAATCCGGAGATTTCCTGGCACGGGACCGCGACATGGCTGTTGTCAAATCAAGGGACCTGTTGGCCGT
>DASQID010000567.1:0-5070 GCA_035631775.1 Acidobacteriota bacterium | reverse complement strand
GATATCAGTGTATATCGTCGAGGAGCGGCAACGAAGCAGATGCCCGCCCGCCGCCGCGCCCCTTCGGGCTGCGGCCCGCAGGTCCGCTGGCTTTGTTGCTCGCTCCTCACATACCACCCCGGGTATAGCTCGTCGCTCGCGCCTCGCCAGCGGGCCTGGGGGCCTGCAGCAGAATGTGAAGTTATTCTTGCGCCAGCCCTATGGCCGAAGGGCCGCTGACGACTTCTCCCAATCCACCTGGCACCACTGGCAGATAAACTGAACCAGCGTTTCAACGGTGACGAGTGCGGATTCGAGGTCGACCCATTCGTCCGGCGCATGAGTATTGCCTCCCCGCGGACCGAAAAGTACGGCGGGAACATTGAAGTATTGATGGAATACAAACATGTCGCATGGGCCGCCAATCCCCCTCACTTGGGGTTGCGTTCCGGTTACGCGCTGAAACGTCTCTGCCAGCGATTTGACCAGATGGTGCCGGCTGTCGATTGCCGAGGCTGGTAGCCATTGAATCTCGAAGCGGACATCAGGCTTTTGTGTGAAAAGGTCGGGACGCCCGGAGACTACATCGTTCAGCCAAAGATCGAACTCCCGATCGATCTGATCCTTGGTCTCACCAGGCATGGTCTGCCAATAGAGCTCGATCCTGCAACAGTCGGGCAGCGTGATCGGTTCCTTTGTTCCCCAGCCGCCGCTGTATATCTTGGTAACCCAGGCGGGGACGGGATCGGCACTGTGCAGGTAGAGCTCATGGATGGGTGCGTGCTGCCGCCGCCGTCCGGCAAATTCCCCGATCTTTCCCAGGAAGTAATGGACTTGCGAGGCCAAAGGTGCCTGTTCGGCATCTTCCGACAGCACTCCGCCTTTGGCACTTCGCAACGTGATTTGGGCTGTGCGTCCGCCCGTCTGAGCGGGACAGATCATGTTCTGACTG
This sequence comes from Acidobacteriota bacterium, assembly GCA_035631775.1. Lineage (GTDB taxonomy): Bacteria > Acidobacteriota > UBA6911 > UBA6911 > UBA6911 > DASQID01. The sequence goes on along the minus strand of DASQID010000567.1, from coordinate 4,139 downwards.
GGTTCGCACAGAATTGCGGCGTCGGCATTGTGGCCCATAAGGCGACCCGCAAGCGTACCGTTTACACCGCCGAACTCCTCATCGACAACCGTTTCGGCCAGGAGGTCGCCACGCAGCTGAATTCCCAGCTCCTTGAGGATTTTCAACGCCAGAAGCATCGCGGCGATTCCGCCCTTCATGTCGTTGGAACCCAGACCGTACAGGCGGCTGCCTTCAACCGTGGCGGCGAAAGGATCCCGGCTCCAGCGCTCCGAGCCACGCGGCACCGTATCGATGTGCCCGCTGAGGAGCAACGATTTTCCGCCGCCGCTGCCGCGCCACACAGCCGCGACATTAGGGCGGTCCGTGTAGTCGCGGCCATGCCGGTAAAGCGAATGTCGGGCGAGGTCAGCGACAGCGTGCAGACTGTAGGACCGGGTTGTCAATCCCAGCATCTCCATTTGCCGGTGAACGTATCTCTGGCATTCTGATTCCGAGCCCACCGGCGGAGTGTTCTCTGAAGGGATGCTCACCAACTCCCCGATGGTTTTGACAAGCTCCTCCCGACAGGCTCGAACTCTTTCCCTCAACCGCCGCTCGAGGCTTGCCTGTGCCGCAGCCACCTCATCTCCATCATGCATGACACGCATAAGGCCCCAGCCTTGTATCAGAGGTTAGTTGATGTTAAACCGAAATCAATTCTAAACCCAGAATGTGAAATGTCAATCAAATGTCAACTCGCACCCGCTCCGCTGCCGCTCTGGGATCCGGCAATGACTCTTGCGACAGCGGTCGGGGATATCACAGGTTAGTTGCGGCTGCTTGAAAGAGGATCAAGAGGCGCTTTCAAGCTTCAGTTCCACAAGCTTCCTCTTGAATCCCCGGGTGAGGAACAACATGTAAGCGAAGCCCAGAGCCATCCACAGGGCGCCCAGCGTCAGGGCAAGATGCGAGAGGTGAAGCCATATATAAAAGCAGATGACGACGCCCAGCGCCGGGTGAGCCAGATTCATCCACAGCTGCATTCCGGATCTGTGCTGCAGGCGGAGAAAGTAATGGCGGATCACGCAGAGATTCACGGCCATAAAACCAATGAATGCGCCAAAGTTTACCAGCTCGGCGGCTTCGACGTATTCCAGCGCCAGTGCGCCTGCAAGGTGGATGGAGCCCATGAGCAGCACGCTGTACACCGGCGTCCCAAGCCGCGGGTGCACGTAACCGAAGACCTTGTAGGGTAATAATCGATCACGACCCATGCCGCACAGAAGACGCGACGCACTGGCCTGGCCGGTCACGGCACTTGCCAATCCGGCAACAACCAGAACAAATGACAGGAAGTAAAAGAGCGCGGCTCCGCCGACCTGCCGGCCCACGTCCATGAAGGCGGTCTCGACCGGAGAGAAGGTGTGAAAGTCAGGCCATACCATCTGTGCAAGGTAACTCTGAAGTACGAAGAGGCAGCCGCAAATGAAGCATACCAATATGGTAGCCCGCCCGATGTCCTTTTGCGGATTTCTGGCATCTTCGGCGAGGGTCGTAACCCCATCAAAGCCGATGAAGGACAGCACCGCCAGGGAAGTGGCACCCACGACCGCGCCTGTCGAGAATGTTGCCGGATTGAAGAACGGCTTTGTGGAGAAGAGCATACCTTCGCCCTGGCCGCCGATGATCGCCCGCAGGGCAAGAACCACAAACCAAATCAGGGAGGCGCCCATGATCACGTTCATGACGTAATTGGCACGCGAGGTCATCTGGATGCCGCGGAGGTTGATGGCAGTGATGCCGCCTGCCGTCAGAAGAGCCCATGCGTAGTAAGGCACCTCCGGCCAGACCTTGTGGGCGGCCAGTCCGACAAAAATAACGCTGAGCATGGGTATGAGAATGTAATCCAGAATCATCGACCAGCCCGCAAGAAGCCCCACCACCGGATGCAGTGCCTTGGTGGCATAGGAATAAGTCGAACCAGCCTCGGGATAGGCCGCGGCCATGCGTCCATAGCTGATTGCCGTGAAGCTCATGGCAATCATTGCCACAAGGTATACGAGGGGAAGGTGGCCCTGTGATTTGACCGTAGCTATGCCGAACATCGAGTAGGGGGCCGTCGGGCCCACGAAAGCGATGCCGAAAAGCACCAGATCCCGAAGGGAAAGTACGCGTCGAAAGCCGGTGCCGGCCGGTTCTGCGGCGGGAGTGATGTCCTTCATCATGGGAGGTCCGGTGCCGGGAGGTTGTTGGATTTTGCATATTGCCGTATCAGGACGGCGAGCTGATTCATCCACCCTTCCACGCCCATGCTTTCCTCCGGCGCAATCAGGTAGCTCAGATCGGCGCGGCGGTCCGCGCGATGGTCTTTTGTGTCGTCCATGACGTGGAGGAATTTTCTGCCGTTTACCTCCCGCCCCTTGGGAAAGTGGCTTTTCTCCCATACGGTCTTGACGTATTCAAACGCACGGTTCCTCTCCAGGACGACCTCTCGAGCCTGATTATAAGCAGCAGCCAATTGTCCGGCCGCCCGCCTCGGTGAGCTCCGGGCGGCCTTTTGCGCCTCCTGCAGGGTGTCTTCAATGGTCTTCATTGCAGCAATCATCCGGTCATGATGTCCGGCCAGTTCCGCAATGGACAGAAAGACCTCGAGGTTATAGCGGTTGCGGTCGGCCTTGGATATGTTTTCGTGGAGCTTCTGGAGGAGGGAATCGTTTTCCACCAACATGTGGCCGGCTTTCACGGCCAGCTGCCCGTAGTGCCCCGCGTACACCGGCTTGAAATCCAACCCGGGCAAAGTAGGCAGCGATGGGGCCGGCAGGGTCTGATCCCATCGCCTCGTGCCGATCCCTTTTCCCTCCGAATTGCCGTAAGCCGGGCCCCGCACCTTCGAGACTACCCTGTCCCATGAGTCGTCGAAGAAGTGCGCCTGAGCCTGCAGACCGCGATACACTTCCGCCATGCCGGTCACCCGCGGACCGTAATACGCATTCATGAACTCCGCTACGTGCTGCTCAACCGAAGGCACTCCGGGCCTCCAGCCATAGCGCGCCACAGCGGCCCAGCCCATCCAGAAGGTTTCGTTATGCAGACCTGAATCGTCCCACGCGGCGCCGTACACTCCGATGGGGTGCCCTTGCCCGGCTTTGCTCAAAATCGTATCGAAAGCCGTCTCGAGACGCCCGGGAGTTCGTCTGCCGGCATCTTCCAACATCAGATAGCCGGGGAACAGGTCCTCTTCGCCTTGCATGGAGGTGTAAATCAGCTGCCGTATTCCCCGGGCGTCCTCAGCGTTCGTCTGCCGAGCGTCATCGCTCATGACACCGTTGATGAGATCGGAGGGCAGCATGTGTATGTGTCGGGTCAGGACCGGATATTCAACCCAGGCCAGCATCCGTCGGCCGTAGCCCGATAAGAACTCGTGCGCCCGGTTGGCAAATTCCACCCACCTCAGGCTGCGATTTTCCGGATTGTAGGGTTTGTCGCACTTAGGGCATATGCCGGCGTAATAGACTTCGTCGGTCGAGACGTGGAAGTATTTGACCCCGCGCGTGGCCTTGATTACGTCATCGAACATCGAGAAGATCAGCTTGTAGGTGCGTTCGTCGCAAAGACAGGCCTGATAGTTGTTACCATCCGAGCGCAAGTCCGCGAACTCCGGATGCTTCAGCACGTAAGCCATGTGCGCCGGGGACTGAATTTGGGGTACTACCTGGATGAACCGCTCTAGGCCGTAGTCCACGATGGACTGGAGTTCCTGGACTGTGAAGGCTCCAGGAGCACCAATCGCCGGATGGGATGGGTACTCGAATTTGTCCTCCAGCTCAAAGCCGATCATGTTGACTTTGAACCGTGCCGACCAATCCAGATAGCGCTTCAGAGTTTCGAGGCGATCCTGATGGTGCTTGGTATCCCAGTGTAGAAAACGCAGCTGCAGGGCCGGCCAATCTTCGATACTGCACTGTGGCAGGAGGAGGCTGCCTCGCGGTCCCGGCTTCATCAGCTGCAGGAGGGTCTGGACTCCATAGTACAGCCCCTGATCGGCATTGCCGGTGATTTCGATATGTCCTGGTGCTATTCGCAGCAAGTAACCCTGGTCTTCGATCTCCTCACCCGATCCCGTTTTCACGATTCCTTTGGAGATAGAGAGACGGATGACGTTTACGCCTTGAGGTTCA
>DASQID010000566.1:0-3916 GCA_035631775.1 Acidobacteriota bacterium | reverse complement strand
GAGGCAGGGGGGACGGGGGGAGTTGGGTCAGGGCTAGGGTGCATAGTACCTGCAAGTTCCGAACCCTGACCCCTGACCCCCAATCCAACCGCTCGATTCTTGATCCGCAGTTGTTCTATACTCACCTGGATATGAAACCTCCTAAACCAGCCTTTCATGGAACCACGATTCTGCTTGTGAAGCGGGGCAATCGCTCCGCCATCGCTGCAGATGGCCAGGTCACGCTGGGCGACACGGTCATCAAACAAAGCGCAAAAAAGATACGGCGCATGCACAACGACCGGATTCTTGTCGGGTTCGCCGGTGCGACTGCCGATGCCTTTGCGCTCTTCTCCCGGCTGGAATCTAAGCTCGAACAGTTTCAGGGGAACCTGAACCGCGCTGCGGTGGAGCTGGCACAGGAGTGGCGCACGGATCGAGCACTGCGTCACCTGGAGGCATTCCTTCTTGCCACGGATGGCAAGTCCACCTACCTGCTTTCCGGGACAGGAGATGTGATTGAACCGGATGATGGGATACTCGCCGTTGGTTCCGGCGGCGTCTACGCACTCGCGGCTGCGCGTGCACTCCTGCGCCACACCAAAATGACGGCGAAGCAGATCGCCCTCGAATCCCTGAAAATCGCCAGCGAGATCTGCATCTTTACCAACAACGAAATCAGTGTCGAGGAATTATGAGGAGGGCCGGCGTCAGATCCCGGAAGCAGTCATCTTTGAATTGCCTTCCGGGAGCGCGTCAAGTGAAACACTCAGGATCTGATATCGGCTGGCGGTCAGGCAATGTCAAAGCAGCGTAACGGAAAGCCCCGCGGCCTCGATGAGATGACGCCCAGGGAAATTGTCGCCGAACTCGACAAGTACGTCATCGGCCAGCAAAGAGCCAAGAAGGCGGTGGCCATCGCACTGCGCAATCGCATCCGGCGCCAGAAGCTGGACGATGATATGGCAGACGAGGTCGCGCCTAAGAACATAATCATGATAGGTCCCACGGGCGTGGGGAAGACCGAAATCGCGCGCAGGCTTGCGCGCCTCGCGAATTCGCCGTTTCTCAAGATCGAGGCCACCAAATTCACCGAGGTCGGGTACGTAGGGCGCGATGTCGAGTCCATGGTGCGGGACCTGGTAGAGATCGCGGTCGACATGGTGCGGATGGAGAAGATCTCCGAGGTCGAGGAGAAAGCCGAGTTGAACGCCGAGGAGCGCCTTTTGGATATTCTCCTCCACGCACTTCAGCAGGTTCCTACCGAAGGCACTCCGGAAGAGTCGGCCAAAGATCTCGGGCGCATCGAGCAGATGCGCGAGAAGCTGCGGAAGCAGTTACGTTCCGGCAAGTTGGATCACCGCATCATTGAGATGGATGTTCGGGAACACCCGGCGAGCCCTTTTTCACTCCAGGTTTTCGAAGGCTCCAGCATGGAAGAGCTCCAGTTTAACATGCGCGACCTTCTTTCGGGGCTTGTCGAGGGCAAAACCAAGAAGCGCCGCATGCGCGTGGACGAAGCCGCGGACTATATCGTGCAGGACGAAGAGCAGAAGTTGGTCGACATGGATCAGGTGGCGCGTCTGGCCCTCGAGCGTGTCGAACAGAGCGGAATCATCTTTCTGGATGAGATCGACAAAATCGCCGGACGCGAATCGGGGCATGGACCTGACGTGAGCCGTGAAGGTGTTCAGCGGGACATTTTGCCCATTGTCGAGGGAACGAATGTAAGCACAAGGTACGGGATGCTGCGCACCGACCATATCCTGTTCATTGCTGCCGGGGCCTTTCACGTTTCAAAGCCGTCGGACTTGATTCCCGAAATTCAGGGCCGCTTCCCTATCCGCGTAGAGATGAATCCTCTTGGAGAGGAGGATTTCGTCCGCATCCTCAAAGAGCCCAAGAATGCTCTCGTCAAGCAGTACAGCGCTCTTATGGAAACCGAGGGCATCAAGCTCAGGTTTGCGGAAGACGCGGTCCAAGAGATTGCGAAGCTGGCCTGTGTGGTTAATGAAAACACCGAGAACATAGGCGCACGCAGGCTTCACACCATCATGGAGTCGCTGTTGGAGGATGTCTCCTTCCAGGGTAGGGAGCTCAAGAAGAAGCACCTCAAGATCGATGCCGACTATGTTCGGAAAAAGCTCGCGGATATCGCAGGCAACAACGACCTCAGCCGGTATATTTTGTGATGCGCGTATCCCTGTTTCCCGTCACCCGCCTCACCAGGCAGCAGGAACTCGTCGGCGTAGCCTCGCGTCGTTACTGCGACATGGCTATTGCATGCCTTGCCGCGCTTTTGATTGTCGCGGGCTGCGCAAAGGTGGGTGAGCCTCAACCGCCGGCGGTGCTCATACCCAAACCTGCTACGGACCTCGCCGCAAGTCAGTATAGTGATACCGTCGTCCTTTCCGTCTCGATGCCCTCACTGAACACCAACGGCTCCCCCGTGACGACTCTCATGCGGGTGGAGGTTTTCCGTTTGACTTCAAGCCGGGGACTCGCAGCGCCTTTGCCGGAGGCTGATTATCTGAAGACTGCCGAGATGATCTTGTCAATTAGCGCGGATAAGTTCGCGACGTATCTGAACGGCAAGGCCTTCGTGATTCGGGATCAGTTCACGCCTGCGGATCGATCCGCGCTCTATGACCGGGCATTTGATTATGCGCTGAGGTTCGTAAACCGGAAAATGCAGACGGCGGGTCTCAGCAATCAGGTCATAATTCTTCCCACTGCCATACCGACCGCTCCCGCAGGATTGAGTGCGAAGCTTACGCAGGAATACGTGCGCCTGACTTGGGATGCTCCGGCGCAGAATATGGACGGCTCGACCCCGCCCCACATTGCCGGCTACAACGTGTACCGCTCCGAGGACCCGCGGAAATTCTCCCCCGCCCCCCTTAACCCGGAGCCGCTGCAGCAGCAGGAGTATGATGATCGCAGCTTCCAATTTGACAAAACGTACTACTATGAAGTGAGCGTGGTGGGCAGCAGGCGGAATCCCTATGCCGAAAGCGTTGCTTCGCCTCCAGTGACGGTGATGGCGAGGGACATTTTCGCGCCGGGACCACCGCAGAACCTGAACGCCGTGGCCGAAGGCGGTGTGGCCATACTTCTGTGGGTCGCTCCGCCGGACCCCGATGTCGCCGGCTATCGGGTCTATCGCACCCAGGAGGGAGCGAGTGAAAAGAGACTGCTCTCCACGACTCTGATCGGCACGCTGAGCTTTCGGGACGAGAGCGCGCAGGCCGGAAGGAAATATGATTATTATGTCACCGCAGTGGACTCTCACGGCAACGAGAGCGTGACCGCACGAACATCCGTGGAGGTACCATGAAACTGTGTCGCTTTTTGCATGACGGCGCCGCCAGGTTGGGTAGGATTGAAGGAGAAGAGGTGATTGTCTGTGAGGGTGATCTGCTGGGCGCGCTATCAAAGACCGGCGAGATTCTGGCACTGGACTCGGTGCGTCTTCTTGCCCCAGTAACGCCCGGGAAGATTATCGGGATCGGACGCAACTACGCAGCTCATGCACAGGAACTCGGAAACGTTCCGCCGGAGGCCGAACCCCTTATCTTTCTCAAAGCGCCGAGTTCGGTCCTTTCACCGGAGAATCCCATTGTGCTGCCGCGGGTCTCCCAGCGCGTGGACCATGAAGCAGAACTGGGCGTCATCATCGGACGTGTCGCCAGGAATCTGCGCGAGGAAGAAGATCCGCTCCGTTATGTTCTGGGCTACACCTGCGTGAACGACGTCACGGCACGGGATCTGCAGAAAAAGGACGTCCAATTCACGCGCGCCAAGAGCTTCGACACGTTTTGCCCAATCGGTCCCTGGATCGAAACTGAATTGGACCCGTCGTCGGTGGAGGTCTCGGCTCGGGTCAACGGGAACGCACGCCAACAGGGAAATACCCGTGATCTGATCTTCCCTGTCC
>DASQID010000565.1:0-6939 GCA_035631775.1 Acidobacteriota bacterium | reverse complement strand
GCCGCGAGCAGCACAAAGGACGCCATCAGGGTGGCGAATCGATGCCTGAGCACACGGCGCAGGCTCCAGTCATACGACTTCTCGAAGGACTGGTGGATCCGCTCCGACATCGCATATATCCGGCCGTGGCGTTCTGTGCTCGGCGGGCGGATGAACCGGCTGCACAGCATTGGTGTCAGCGTCAGGGAGACAAAACCCGAGACCAACACGGCAGCCCCGATGGTGACTGCAAACTCGTGAAGCAGCCGGCCGAGGATTCCTCCCAGGAAGAGGACTGGGATGAATACAGCCGCCAGAGAGAGCGTCATGGAGAGAACCGTGAAACTGATTTCCCTTGAGCCGTTCAAGGCAGCTTCCAGAACCCCCTCTCCTAATTCCATGTGACGGATGATGTTCTCCAGCATCACGATGGCGTCGTCGACCACGAAGCCCACCGAGAGCGTCAGAGCCATGAGAGACAAGTTGTCCACGGTGTAGCCGAGTAAATACATCACCGCGAACGTCCCGACGATGGACATCGGAAGCGCAAGGCTCGGAATAATAGTGGCGGAGACATTCCTGAGAAATAGGAAGATGACCATCACCACCAGAGCCACAGTCAAGTAGAGGGTGAACTTGACATCGCTGACGGAGTCCCTGATGGTCTCCGACCGGTCATAGGCGATGTTGATGTTCATGGACGCCGGGATTTGTGAGCGCACGGTGGGCATGAGCCGCTTGATGTTGTCCACTACCTCAATGGTGTTGGTTCCGGGCTGCTTGCGGATTGCCAGTACTTCAGCGCGGGAATCGTTGTACCAGGCCGATACCTTGTCGTTTTGTACGCTGTCGAAGACGTTGCCCAGTTCCGACAGGCGCACCGGCGAGCCGTTGCGGTAGGTTACCACTAACGGCCGGTAGGCGCTGGCGCTGAAGCGCTGACCGTTGGCCTGAATCGTGAAGGACTTGTGAGTCCCGTAGAGAGTTCCCGTAGGCAGGTTGACGTTGCTATTTTGAATTGCAGCTGTGACCTCATCAATGCCGATCTTCCGCGAGGCCAGCGAAACGGGATCCAGCTGGACGCGGACAGCATATTTTTGCTCTCCGAAAACCTGGACCTGAGCCACACCGCTGACCATGGAAAAGCGCTGTGCCATGAAGGTATCCGCGTATTGGTCGACCAAGGAAAGAGGCAGTGTTGGGGAACTGACCCCCATGTAGATGATCGGCTGGTCGGCGGGATTCACCTTCTGATACGACGGCGGAGTCGGCATGCCGGTGGGAAGCTGGGCCAGCGCAGCCGCGATGTTGGCCTGGACGTCTTGGGCCGCGGCGTCGATGTTGCGGCTCAGATTGAATTGAAGCGTGATGGAAGTGAAGCCTTGGGTGTTCACAGAACTCATGGAATCGAGGCCGGCTATGGTGGAAAACTGGCGCTCGAGAGGAGTTGCCACGGATGAGGCCATGGTCTCAGGACTGCCGCCAGGCAAGGCCGCCGCCACTTGAATCGTCGGATAATCTACATTCGGCAAATCGCTCACCGGCAGCGTCCTGTAAGCCATGATCCCGAACAGGAGAATGGACGACGAGATCAGGGTAGTCATGATAGGCCGGCGGATAAACAGTTCCGCAAGGTTCATTCCGTTGACTCCATCATATCCAGTGGTTGGTCGTTCGATGCCCGAGCTTCAAAGTAACGCTGCCAGCCTGCGTCCCTGTAAAAATACCTCAACGGAAGGCGGTCATAAAGAAGAAGTATCGGGAACACCTCTTGGTGGAGCCATCGCGTCATGGCGGTGGCGCTCCTGACGAGCCCGGAAGACGGGAAGGCGCACCTTCAGCCGACAGCACCTCAACTAACAATTTCGTGATATTCGTGGATTAGGGGTCTATAATCGGGCCGAAAAACTAGGATCACGAGGACCCCCCGGATTGCGTTGTTCCGGGATTGAAAAATCGATAGCTGTTGCAGGAAATCCTAATATTCCTTTCTGAGGTTGCCTATGTGCATTAGGAAATCAATTTCAGCAGCCATCATCTGCCTCACTTTTTTTGCAGCTGTTGGCTATTCGCAGAATGTCAGTGCGACGTTGAGCGGCACCGTCAAGGATCCGGCCGGCGCAGTCATTCCCAACGCCCAGGTTACCTTGACAAATCAGGCTACAAATTCGGCCGAGAAATCCGCCACCAACGTTGCAGGAATTTTTGTCTTCCCAAGCTTGCTGCCGGGAACCTACTCCCTGACGGTTTCCACGACAGGTTTCCGGACACTCACGATGAAGGATATTACCGTTGTGATTAACGAGCGGCGGTCGCTCGGGGATCTCACGCTGGAGGTCGGCGAGATCCAGCAAACGGTAGAGATCACAGCTGAAGTCACCCCGGTCCAGACAGCGTCCAGCGAGAGAGCAGGGCTGGTCAGCGGTGACCAGATCCTGAACGTGGCCATCAAGGGCCGTGATTTCCTCGGCCTGCTTTCGACGCTGCCGGGCATTATCGACACAACAACCTCGCGCGAGGTGACCGCGACCGGCAACGTGCTCCAGGGCCTGCACATCAACGGCGGCAGGCAGACTTCGATTATGTATGCGCTGGACGGCATCTCCTCGGTCGATACGGGCTCGAACTCCAGCGTGCAGAACCAGCCCAATATGGATGCTATCAGCGAAGTCAGTGTGCTGACGAGCAACTACCAGGCGGAATTCGGCCGCAACAGCTCCGGCACGATCAACGTCGTCATGAAGAGCGGCACGCAGACCTTCCATGGAAGCGCATACTGGTACTATCGGGACAAGGGACTAAACGCCAACAGTTTCTTCAACAACCGGACAGGAACGGCGCGGTCCCCATATCACTTCAACAACGCGGGATACTCCATCGGCGGACCGGTTTACATCCCCGGCAAGTTCAACGCCAATAAAGACAAACTCTTTTTCTTCTTTTCGCAGGAAATCGTCCGACGGCGTCTGTATCTGGATCCCCGCTTTACCACAACTCCCACGGCTCTCGAGCGGGCGGGGGATTTCTCACAGACATTCGACCTCAGCGGAAAGCTGATTACCATCAAGGACCCGACAACTGGCGTGAAGTTTACCGATAACAAAATCCCCGCCTCCCGAATCAATAATCTTGGGCAGGCGGTTCTGAAGTTTTTCCCATTGCCAAACTACGCTGAAACGGATCCCTCGCTGAAATATGCGCGCAACTACCGGTCCGCCGTCAGCGGTAAGAATCCGCGCAGACAGGAGGTCCTGCGCATCGACTACAACATCACGCCGACTCTCCGCATGTACTTCCGGGGCATTCAGGATCACGACACTGAGGAGTGGCCATACGGTTCATGGGTCGCCGGGAATGTCAACTACGATCTGGTGAACACTCTGAGGCCGCAGCTGGGCAAGGGCGCCGTTGTCAACATCACGAAGGTATTCAATCCTAAGACGGTGAACGAGTTTACCTTCGGTGCCACCACGCGCGGTCAGACTTTCAATCCGGTGGATCCGAATAAGGTCTCGAGAAGTCTCATGGGCAACATCGGCCAGTGGTATCCGGCTTCGGCCGAATCCCATGCGATTCCAAACATCACCTTCGGAGGCGTTCAGAACTATATCAATCCATCACTAGGGAACATCCCTTACACGAATGAGAACCCGGTGTTCGCCTGGACCGACAACTTCAACAGGCTGATGGGAAAGCATACGCTCAAGCTTGGCGTGTACATCGAGCGGATGCGGAAGGACGAGGTGGGCGGTCCGAATACCCGCGGATCATTCGCGTTTGATCGAGACACAAACAACCCTCTGGATACAAACTACGCGTTTTCGAACGCAATCCTCGGGATATTTCAGAATTACTCCGAAGGCACGTGGCGGCCGTACTCTCTCTACCGCTACACGCAGGTGGAGTGGTACGCCCAGGATTCGTGGAGGGTATCGAAGAAGCTGACGCTGGATTACGGCATCCGCTTTTACAATGCCCCGGGTGCTCACGACAACCGCTTCGCCCTCACCACCTTCGACCCGTCGCAGTACAGCGCCTCGAAGGCGGCAGTACTCATCCGGCCGGGTCTGGATGCCAACAAGAAACGTGTGGGCATAGATCCTCGCAACGGGACCATCTATCCGCAAGTTTATATCGGACTCTTCGCGCCGGGATCCGGCACTTATGCTCCCGGCATGGTGGTGGGCGGGAAGGACGGCTTCTCGGGCGCACTATATGACACGCCAGCCGTTTCGATCGGGCCGCGCTTCGGATTTGCCTGGGACCCGTTCGGCAACGGCAAGACTTCCATTCGCGCCGGCGCCGGGGTCTTCTACGATCGGCCCCAGGGCAACGTTTATTCCGGCACCAACGGCCAGCCGCCCGTGGCCTACACCCCTACCCTCTACTACGGCACGCTTGATACGTTCCTGCAGTCACAGGGGGCCGTGGGCCCAACCAGCGTGAACGCGCCCCAGGTGGGCCAGCAGGGACTGCCTCGCGTGGTCAACTATAGCCTGGGAGTTCAACGCGATATCGGGTTTGGCACGGTCGTGGATGTATCCTATGTGGGATCGGTCGGGCGCCACCTGCTTTATCAGCTCAACATCAATCCTATTCCAATGTATGCCCATTTCAATCCGGCCAATACAGACCCTACCACCAACAAGCCATTGCCTGACAACTTCCTCAGGCCCTACCTCGGCCTCAGCGATATCAACGAGCGCAGTTTCGGCGCTACCTCCAGCTATAATTCCCTGCAGGTTTCAGCCAACCGGCGCATGTCGCGAGGGATGCAATTCGGCGCTTCTTACACATTCTCGAAGGCCCTGGGCATTGTATCGGACGATTTTACTAACGTGAGCCCGTACTTCGACCCGCGAGCGAGGAATTATGGCCCGCTCAACTTTGATCTGACTCATACGCTGGTAGTCAATTACACTTACCAGGTACCCAGCCTCGGCAAGAAGTTAGACAGCAAGCCTCTCGATGCGGTGTTAGGTGGATGGCAGATTTCCGGGATTACGTCATTCATCTCCGGGACACCGGTCAATCCCGGATTCAGTACCGTCGACGGTACCGACATCACCGGCTCCACTGAGGGTGCCCGAATGAACCTCATCGGCAATCCCTACCTGCCCAAGAGCGATCGCACCTTCAGCCGTAACTTCAATACCCAAGCCTTTGCCCGGCCGGCTGTGCGCGACTTCGGCAATGCCGGCGTGTTCTACTTGCGCAACCCCGGCATCAACAACTGGGATGTAACCATTTCCAAGCGCGTCCCACTGGGACTTGGGGAGCAGCGTTACTTCCAGTTCCGTGCCGAGTTCTTCAACGCCTTCAACCACACCCAGTTCAATGGCATGAACACCACCGCCCGCTTTGACGCCACGGGCGCTCAGGTGAATGCGAACTTCGGTGCTCTTACTTCGGCCCGAGATCCTCGCAGGATTCAGTTGTCTCTGCGATTTATGTTCTAGCTTTCCGCGCAACGTAATGATGAGCGAGCCCGGTCTACAAGGCCGGGCTCGTTCGAAATCTGCCGCCTTGATTGCAGTAAACAGAAGGCGAATTCACATTTCTTATTTCCTTGCCGAGATGACAGAGAATCGAGCAAGGTAGTGCTAGTTACCGGCGTTCGAGCTTCTGCAATAAATCGCGGGCTTCCGGGTAATCCGGCCGCAGCCGGAGAGCTTCGCGCAGCTCCTCGATAGCTTCTCCCGTTTTCCGCCGTATGGCCAAAACGCAACCCAGGCCATAATGCGCCTGGGCCTCACCGGGGCTAATGCGCACCGTCTCGCGGAAATGCTCGGCTGCCTGCTCGATCTTCCCGGATTTCAACAGTGCGATGCCCAGAAACATGTGCGTGGGGCCATCACCGGGCTTGAGGCGCAGAGCTTCCTCAAACTCGGCGATAGCTTGGCCGGTCTTCCCGCGTTCCTCGAAGGCTACGCCCAGGTTGGAGCGCGCCGTGGTGAACATGGGGCTCAGTTGAACGGCTCTCCGGAAATACTCGATCGCTTCGTCGAGTTTGCCTGACGAGACCAGAATCAGCCCCAGCTTGTGATAGGCTTCTGCATAATCGGGATTGGCTTTCAGGGCAGCCTGGTACTGTGCAACCGCTTCCTGAGTCCGTCCCAGGTGATCTGCAACTACACCCAGGTAATAGTGGCCTTCTGCGCTCCCGGCGTGTTCCATGAGCATCGTTCGAAGCTGCTCAACGGCAGCAGTGGTCTTTTCTTTCTCGAAAAAATTCGCGGCGAAATACCACAGTGGCAGCAGGTCATCGGGTCTGAGGCGCAGACCTTCCCTGAGCTGCACGAGTGCATCATCGACCGCCTCTGTCTTGTCGCCGTGAGTGTCCAGTAGTGTGCGTGCAAGATAGTGCCGGGCGTCCGCGTCTTCCGGCTCGACTTCTATGGCGCGGCGAACTACCTCGATCGCCTGATCCGGGTGCCCGAAACGGCTCCGAAGCCCGGCTTCTTTCAGCAACCGTGTGGAAGAGCAACAAAGTGCGAGCAGCTCATCCATCAACGGGTCCTTTATGGGCGGGATCACGATCAGTTTAGGCTGTCGGAGACTCTCGCGCTCTGTCGCAGCCTTCTCTGACTGACCGAGTCCCTCGTATGCTTCCACCAGCAATTGGCGAGTAGGCCTTATGTAAGGGAAATCGAGTGATAAGGGGGCCACGTACTTGACGACTTTGCTCCAATCCTTCCTCCTTGCCGCGACACGGCCGAGTCCAAAGAGCGGCTGCAGCAAAGAATCTCCGCGTGCAACGGAGGCGCAACGCTGATAGTAGCGTTCGGCCTCGTCAAGGTTGTCCTGTCTGTAATAAATGTCCGCGAGTTTCTGGAGCGCCGGCGCGAAGTCCCCTTTCAGCCGTAAAGCAGTCAGCAGCATGTCGGGTACTTCTTTTTCTCGCCCGCTTTCCTCCATGACCAGGGCCCGGCAGTAAGGCCAGCGATAGTCGTCCGGGGC
>DASQID010000564.1:0-3386 GCA_035631775.1 Acidobacteriota bacterium | reverse complement strand
CATCAGCTGTGGAGTAGAGACGTCGCTGACTTCCCACAGTGCTCCGATCACATTGTGAGCTCCGGCACGAAGAAATGCCCACGAGAGCCCGACGAGTCCCTCGCCTGAATAGGCACGCGAACCGGCGCCATAACATGTCGAGATGGTGACCAACTGCGCCCGCACTGGGTGATGAATAATGTCGCGGGCGTAGAGCTTGAAAGAGTCATCCTCGGCGCTCGCCTTGGAGAGCACGATGGCGGAGTCGAGGGGACTCATGCGGCTGGCAGTTCCGTGCGCCACGAAATGAATATAGGAGAACTGCTCCGGCTTGCTCCCGAGATACGCGGGCGGAGTCGCCTGCTCCCGCGCGAACACGCGTTCCTGTCCCGCCACAAAATGTTTCTGGATACTCTCCATCTCGAGTGCGGCTTTGGGTAGCGGGGGATAGTCCGCGTTTGCCGTAACCGCATCGCCAACCAGAAGCAGATGGAGCGGGGTGGAAGTCTTCCCAGTGCGCGAGGACGCCAGCAGCCGAAGCGAGTTCGCATTGGAGATGGTTGCGTCTTCGATCCAGTAGTGCGGCTGCGGTCCAGGGACAAGCAGGGTCTCGAAGTTCAGGCTGTTCAGGCTGCCGTCGGGGACTATGAACACCGGGGGCGCAGGGTGCCCCATGTGTCGCTGCTTTTGCGAGACATGGGAATTCTTGGTCTCGAGCAAATCGTTGGCCGGATCCACGAGCATCCGGTAGAGCGCGGCGCCCTCTCCCCCGGCTGCGTCGAACGCGCCCTCCGGCCCGACCAGAGCTTTGCGATAACGCTGCACTGCCGCATCAATTTCCGAAGCCGGCGGAAGGGTAAACAGGCTGGTTTTCAGCGGAGTGATCGCCCACAAGTACGACTGCTTCTCGCCCAGCCAGTAGAAAAGGATTGTGCCACCCACGCGCCGTGCGACCTGCGGAGCGTTCAGGGGATAGGGCTTGAATGAGCTTCCGTGAGGCAGCAATCCCAGGCCTTCGCTGAGAGTCCGAGCCCGGCTGAAGTCGGCGACCTGCAGGGCTTCATCTTTTTTG
This sequence comes from Acidobacteriota bacterium, assembly GCA_035631775.1. Taxonomy (GTDB): domain Bacteria; phylum Acidobacteriota; class UBA6911; order UBA6911; family UBA6911; genus DASQID01. Next base: position 2,335 of record DASQID010000564.1, on the reverse strand, counting down.
CCTTGAGCCACAAGGAAATGAATGTAGTCGTCGTAAATTGCCGTTGCATTGGTCAGGAACGGCAACCGCGAATCCATCTTCCGGAGGTTGGCCCGAGCCTCTTCAAACGTGGAGAGCGCGGTCTTGTACTCGCGCGCAGCCGCATCCGGCTGATTTTCATCTTCGTAGAGCCGCGCCAGCGAATGCTCCGCCTGCCACTTCAGAAACACCGGGCTGTCGGGAGCCTGCGCAACCTCATGGAATGCATCTTCGGCAGTAGCCGCGTCGTGCTGCCGTGCGGCCACGCGTCCCTGCACCAGCCGGGGATAGACTTCGTCGCGTTTGTTGCCGTCGGCGCGCGCCATGGAGAGAGCTTCGTCGGCGTAGCGCTTCGCGTCGTCGAGCTTGTTGGTTTGTTCGGAGACGAAGGCGAGAGCAATTAGGGAGTTGACGATGTCGGCTCGGCTGTTAATTGCTTGAGCGAGCTTAAGCGACTCTCGGAAGGAGCGCTCTGCTCTTTTGAAATCGCCGGCATCCATCGACATGTATGCGGTCGTCGTCAGCCACCTTATTTGATCCGTTAAGTTGCCCGCCCCCTCGGCCTGCTTTAGCGCCTCACCAAAGAGCTGCTCTGCCTTTTCGGTGTCGCCGAGCTTATAGTAGGCCCAACCCATGTTCCCCAGAGACTGCTGTGTTATGTCGGCAAACCCTAGAGAGGCAGCCAGACTTCGTGCAGCAGTGGCCCAATCGAGCGCCTCATCAAAATGCGCCTGCTCATCAGCAGACCAGCTCAGATCAAGTAATGTGTTGGCTTCCATGAATCTGTCGCGGCTGGCCCGGGATGCGGCAAGAACTCGCTCGAAGATTACCTGACCCTTGGCATACTCTCCACGCTCCATTTCCAGAATCCCTCGAGAACTGACAACGTCATTGCACGATGGGTACGGAGAGACTGCACAGAACAGCTCCGCCTCCTGTAATTTCTTTTCTCCCTCCGAGAATCGATGCAAAGAGATATAAGCGGCACCCTCAAGTCGCTGTTTCTTGACTGCAAGTTCCCCAGACAAGGGAGGCTGTGGCTCGGAAGCCAGAAGTGTTAGTACTTCATCGTTTCGGCCCTGCCAGTGCAGCACCCTTCCCCTAAGGATCACGAACGTCCAAGCCCACTCCGGGCTCAGAGCATGGAAATCAAGGTAACCCTTCTCCGCTTCTTTCGCCGCGGCAGTAATATCACCGTGTTCAAGAGTATTTTGCGCGTGCAAGAATGCAGCCTGAGGGTCGCGGGCGCGAAAGCACGCGGCCAAGCAGACTAAGGCAACGATCAGCAGAAACGGCTTTGACATCGGCACGCGGTATTGCCGTGGTGGCATTTTGTTTGTTGCACGAATTTTAGCTTGAGGAACGGGAACGAGTATAGGATCTGGCGGGAGTGAAGAGCCGAGTGCAAGCAAGTCGGTAGCTGCAGAACTCAACGACTGGCAGGAGAAGCAGGGAGGACAGGACACCGGACCCTAGAGGTGACGATCTGAGTCCGGTGTTATCTCGTCTTAGCGATGAGGGCCCGCCCTTGGAGACTGAGCCTAGGACATATTTACTTAGTGATGACCGCCGGTACCGTTTGTATCCAGCGCCGCGACCGTGGCCGTGCCCTTGGCCAGGCATCCCATGTCGAGATGGATCATCTTCAGCTCGAACGTGTACTTGTCGTGTTCCTGATCCTCCGGCTTCTTGGCCGGTTCTGCTTTGTCAAGGTTTACGGTCAGCTCAGCCAGGACAATCTTGCCGAAGTGCGGCACATGGATCACGTGTCCAAAGGTTACGTGGGGGCAATCACTCACCTTCCCGACGAGGGAGCATGCCATCGATTTGCGCGCCTTTCCCGTCTCCCGGACTATGGCCCGATTCTTTGGATAGCGCTCGCGAACCCAGCCGACCAGCTCCTCTTCGACCTCGCCCTTCCCGGAGAGCCGCTCGTATTCCTCTTGCAGGGCCGTATACTGATCGCCAATCCTTCCCGTGACCACCTCATCCTCGAAATACGACGTGTTCTCGTCGCGTCGCGGGCCAATGATGTGAAGGCAGCGCTCGATTTTCACCGGGTGTCCGCCGATGCGCAGATTGTCAAAGCGCGTGCCCAGAAAAGTCACGGCCGGCACCGGCCCGTCCGGGTAGAGAGGATGCTCCGTCGAAATCTGCCCTACCACACGGTCTGCCGTGACCACGTCGAGCACGTTGAGGCCTTCGACCACGGCAGTGGCGAGGGTCGTGAATCCGTGTCCCCGGCGCGTGCTGCGATGTCCAGCAACCTGCGTATAGCCAGACTGGTACGAGATGATGCCCTCGAAGCGAAACGGAT
>DASQID010000563.1:0-2386 GCA_035631775.1 Acidobacteriota bacterium | reverse complement strand
GTTTCTGCCGTTATGGCAGCGTTCCCCTGACCACTGATCACAAGCAGTGGGCCGTGCGCCGGCTTTTCACCCGGAATGTTGCGGCTGAAAAATTGCTTTATGAACTGGTTGTTCTCCCAACCCGGTTTGACCATTTCGTTTGTGAATGGTGGCTCTGCTTCTCCTCCGCAGGTCTGCATGACGCGTTGGTACGCAGGCAGAGCCTCGGTTTTGAGCATGTCGTTCACCTGGAACTGCGGATAAAGTACTTTGACCGTGTGGGCCAGGACGAGCAGTATGCGATTAGAAGAGCCCCGCGCGAGGTCCAGGTACAACTGCTGGGCATCGCCCACACCCGAAGCAGCGATGCTGCCGAGATAGTTAGGATCGTTCAGTTCGGTCTCCGCCACTGCTACGGCGGCCAGACCTCCCTGGAAAGGTCCCAGAGCGATCCATTTCGGCCCGAGCTGAGCAGCGGCCGCGCGCGCCGCGGGAACCGAGTAGATGACGTCAAACGCATTCGACTGCATGTCGAGCACCGGGTTGCCGGAATCGGCCCCCAACCCGGAATAGTCGGTCGCCACCACCGCATAGCCGAGATTGGCGTACATCGCGAGGAGGGCGCCCGCGCCGAGATTTCTCATCAGTGAGGGAGCGCACTGTCGCGCCGTTCCTCTGAACTCATGCGCCCAGGCAATCACCGGCCATCCGCTCGCGGGAGGTTTGCCCTCCGGAACCAGCACCACAGCCGAGACGGGCACATCTTCTCCGTTCGCGGTCCGGGAGTGATAAAGAATCCGCAATGCGGATACTTCAAACGGGAGGTGGTATTCGTCGATCGATTCCGAGCGGATCACTTCTCCCGGCTTGCCCGAGGGCAGCGGATGTGGCACGTCATAAAAGCTCGTCAGCGGAAGCGTAAGGGAGGGCCGGAATCTTTTGGCTGGCGGGGTGGTCTGCGCTTGCGAAAAGTCTCGATTTCCAGGCGGTCCAGCCAAAATCATAGAAACGGCGGTGACCACTGTAAGAAACCTTCGGACCCTGCGGCTTTCTACGGAAGACAACGGTCTGTAGAGAAATCTCCATTGAAGGAACATGTGCTCGACTCGGCTGCCAATCATACGCGCTGAGGTTGGCCTCACTTCCCCCTAAACGGTCCCACCCTTCATCACAAACCCGACGCCCGATACCCTGCAGGGGCCGCCGGACCTGCGAAAATGTCGGCCACGTAGATCGCTATATTAAAGGGATATAAAATCTCTACGTTTCCCTGTCCCCTTTACCGGTCCGCTGCCTATCGCCCCGCGCCTCGAGAGCGCGATTCCAACAATATCACCTTATATTTCAATAGGTTGCGCTGATTTTCCACGTCCGGGCCGTCTGGCATGCGCCTTGCTCCAGTACAATGCAGGACGAAAGCAAATCGATCCCAGGATTGCAGTTTTCCATTGACTATAGGAGTCTCCCAACACCATGAAACGCACTTCGCTGATTCTTGCCTTGGCCCTCTCGACCGTGTTCTCCCTGGGCTGCTCCAGCAAGAACTACGTAAAACAGCAGACCACGCCGCTTGTGAACAAGACCAACGAGCTCGACGATCTGACTGCCAAGAACACGCGTGACCTTAAGGATGTCGACGCGCGCGCTCAGGCTGGCATCCAGGACGTCAATGCCAAGACCGCTGCCGTCGATGAGAAGGCTCTCGCGGCCGGCGCCCAGGCCCAGACGGCCCAGACTTTGGCTAACACCGCGGTTACCCGCGTGGACTCGCTCCAGAAGCAGGTCCTCAACCTCGACAACTACAAAGTTGTGACCGAAGCCTCGGTTCACTTTGCGTTCAACCGCGACAACCTGACCAAGGAAGCGAAGACGGCTCTTGATCAGCTGGCGGGTGAAATCTCGAAGGCCAAAGGCTACATCATCACCGTCGAAGGTGGTGCTGATGGCATCGGTGGCACCGACTACAACTACGATCTGAGCCAGCGCCGCGCCAACTCCGTCATTCAGTATCTTGCCGGGCAGTACAGCGTGCCCGCCCACAAGATCTATGTGATCGGATTGGGCAAGGACAAGCCGGTGGAGTCGAACAAGACTTCCGCAGGCCGCGCCAAGAACCGCCGCGTTGATATTCGCCTGATGACCAACATCGAAGGTGAGGCCGCAGCGGCTCCAGCCAGCCCGTCGATGTAAAGCTTTTCCCCTCCTCCCCGGAGGACTTCGCCAACCAGGCCGTTCACGCCTCCCCCAGAGTCATGTGAACGGCCTGATTTTTTTTGTCTTCTGGATCCAGATTTATTCCCGCCTCCTTCACTGCGCATCCAAACAGAAGTAAACTTTGACTTGGCGGGTGCCCCACCCTTCCGCTTTAGCGGAGGGTGGGTGATTGCCTTGGCATCTGGCCTGACCG
>DASQID010000562.1:0-2860 GCA_035631775.1 Acidobacteriota bacterium | reverse complement strand
CGACCAAAGCCCCGGGCGACAGAGCCTCTGAACATGACACGCTTTCCTGTCGCCCCTTCAGGGCTTCCCACTTCCTCCATTCCCGACCCCGGGCCGCGCTACGCTTGCCCGGGGCTACTTGCTGTGCGCCCTTCCAGGGCGCGGGCTTGCTGTTATGGCTGATTCCTGCATTTCCATGCAAACGATCCGCACTCTCGCGGTGAGTCTCCACCGGCAGAGCGGATAGCCTCAGGAAGCCCCCCGGAGGGTTAGGTATTGAGTTAAGCCGCCGTTCCCACGCAGATTCTTACGTAGACCTCGACTTCGACCTCGACATGCTCGTGGAGGTGGACAGACCGGCTTGGCACGTCCACGTCGAAGTCCAAGTCGAGGTCCACGGCCAAGTCTATGATGCTGCAAAATGTCATCTTGCAGAATGACCGCGGGAACGACAGAGCATTTTCGCCCCGACACAATTTACGCCACTTGAATTATACATGGCCTCAGCTCAGTCGCAGAGGGACACAGATGCAGCTAATACTCGCTGTCGAACCATCGCGTCAGTACAGCGCGAGCCTCCGGCAGCCGGCGCTGCATGATTTCGACTTTGCGCCGGAGCAGCTCCGGCAGATTGCTGCTGAAGCCCCACGTGGTCTCGTGCGGCAGCAAAATCATTCCGATGTCTCCACCCTCCTCGATGAATCGCCGAAGCTCATCTGTATTCCGCATCTCGTTTCGAACCACCCTCTCGAAATGGGTCAGATCAGTCTCCACATCTTTCTTGTAGCCATCCTCGATCGCTTTTCGGGAATACTTGTCGAGGATTCGCTGCCCTTCGTAAAGGTTTGCACCGGTCTGGTAAATGTGGCCCAATAGGCGCAGCTGTCTCTGGTGGCTTGATAAATAGGGGTAGCGGCTCGCTTCGCGCTGATGCTCACGAACGTAATCCGCGAGCGCCTCGGCAACCTGCTGAAACGCTCCGGCGGCGCGTTCGGATCGTTCGCGATTCAGCACGTACCAGGCATCGCCCGGCAGACCTCCTTCGCTGCGGAACAAGTGCGCATGTCCAAACCGCAGGTCGCCGCCGAAGGCGTACTCCTGCCACCATTCCCGCTCCTCGGGAAGGAGCTCCGAGGCATCCGGAACCAGCGGCCGGACCAGCGTTCGGCGGGAGGCGTACTCGATACCCGCCGCGAAACCGAGCTGGCGTCCGTTAGCCTCAACAGCGGCTTGAATCCGTTTCCAGGAGTCAAGGAGAAGCTGTTTCCCTTCATCGCCGCCGAGGTCGCGGGCCGTGCGAGCCACCAGCTCTTCTGCCGGCAGATCCGACTCCAGTAGAAACCGCCGGTAGACCTCCTCCATCACCGATTGGTGCTTGATCGGCGGCGAAACCAGTCCGCCAAGTGTATTCAGCCCGTCCAAACCCAGCGCCTGGGCGCGCTTCAGGCGCTCCGCCAGGTAGTAGGGGAGCGGAAACTCCGACGTCGGCGCGACGTCGAAGCCGAAGAAGTGCTGCTGGTAGTAAAGTACCCGGCGGCCGGTCTCTCTCGATCTCGACAGTACGAAACGGTCCACTCCCAGCGGGTCACGAAACGCGAGGCTCCACGAAGCCCAGTTTCCTGCGGTAAGCGCTACTTCCTTCGGCGCACGCTCGAAAAACTCCTGCAACTCTCCGCGCGAGTTTCCATGAGGCTGCACGACGAGGGCGACTTCCCTGCCCGCATCACGGAAACCCTGCTGGAGCGCCTCTAAAAAGCGTGCCATCCGGTCACCCATCCTGATATTTCGGCAGTACGCGGGTCCGTTTCGGCCCGAATAGAGCGCGTCGCCCCAACAGAATCCCGCGCCGCTGTCGTGAATTATGACGTGCATCTCGGCGATCGCAGGCACTTCCTTGAGCAGCCGTCCGGCGAGGAAACGATAATGACTCAGAACTTCAGGCCGGTCCGTGCAGAGTGCGTAGCGTTTGGCCATGCTGCGCAAGGGATGGTCGACGCGGGGCCCGCGCAGATCGGGATGTCGCTGCAGGAACTCCTCAGGAACAAAGCGCGGTTCGTAGCCCACGAAGATCGGTTTCAACCCGAAAGACTCAATCAGGCCGGCCAGATTTTTCAGATCTTCAAGATTGCGCGCCAGATATTGCCGCTCGAAGACTCCTTCGAAAAGCGGAGAGGAAACAAACTGGTCCATCGACGGGCCCCAGTAGGTGTACCAGGGGTACGGGTCGCGCGGATTACCCTGCTGAGGAAGATTCATTCCGACAAAGCGATTGCACTCCATACCGGTATAGCCCAGCCGAACCGCCTCGCGCACGTGCCGCTCGAGGTCGAACCCGAGTGCCCCCTTGTTCTGCCCTGTCAAAAGAGCGTTCCAGAGAAGATATCGGTCGCGAAAGGGCAGGACGAATGTCCTCCGTGTCGAGGCTGGGATCGACGCCTTCTCCGCCAGCATCTCCTCGAACAACAGTGCGGCCTGGAAGACTCCCCGTGGTGAGGTCGCACTGACGACGATGCGATCCTCGGCAGGGATTGCGACAATCGACAACCGATCCACACCCGGCTCGACCGCAGAAATCAGCTCGATCCTGCGCCCCGAGCTCCGTTCCGTGATGCGCAAGTCCAAGCCGAAACGGACGCGGATGAAGTCCCGAACATCCCGGGCCGCCCGCTGTACGGCCGGGTGAGAGGAGGGCAAAACGGAGATCGCCCATTCGTTCGAGAGGATAAGCCGCTGTTCCTGGTCCGGAAGCAGCTTGCCCGAGGCGGATGGTGCGGCGTGAAGGCAGATCCACGACAGAATGAAGAGCCAATAAGCCATTTTGACTCCTTCCCAGTGCAATTGAATTCATCTGCGCGCACACCATCCTACAGCATGCGGCCGA
>DASQID010000561.1:0-4230 GCA_035631775.1 Acidobacteriota bacterium | reverse complement strand
AATATGCTACACCAGCACTTGAAACTTTGTGAATCCTTGCGGGCTTTGTGTCATTGTCTAGTTAGTTTCTGTCGCGAAACTCGATGAATCGCCGTCAGGTCGGGCCCCGGAGGGGCCCAAGCAAGTAGCCGGGGGCGCAAGTCCCCGGATAGGATATTGCATAATATCGAGCCCCGCCAGGGGCGAAAGGCCTTTGTATGCCACGTGTTATCTGTCGCCCCTTCAGGGCTCTGATCTTTCTTGACAATCCCAACCCCGGGCTGCGCTGCGCTTGCCCGGGGTTGGGATTGTCAAGAATGGCTAAAGCCCTGGAGGGCATGCGCGTCAAGCTAAGGGCTGGCGCAAGAATAACTTCACATTTTGCTGCTGGCCCCCAGGCCCGCTGGCGAGGCGCGAGCGACGAGCTATACCCGGGGTGGTATGTGAGGAGCGAGCAACAAAGCCGGCGGGCCTGCGGGCCGCAGCCTGAAAGGGCGCGGCGGCGGGCGGGCATCTGCTTCGTTGCCGCTCCTCGACGATATACACCGATATCGCCTGCGTCGCGGCGCCTCGCATCTGCCCCACCCAGGAGCGCCGCAGGCGCGACGGTGCTCGCGCCAAAATGTGAATTTATTCTTGCGCCAGCCCTGAGGATGATTTATTTCCACGTAGCGGCAAGATGAGTTTAGCCGGGCCTTTTAAGGCCCGGACAGCAGCAGGAGAGGGGATCCGTCGCGTCAGCGACGGTTGAATTCAAGCGTCGCTGACGCGACGCCTTTCTCCGTCCAATCAAACCCCGGCCTTGAAAGGCCGGGCTAAACTCAATCGGCCGCTACGCGGCCGGGAACTTCCTTGGCTTGACGCGTATGCCTGGAAGGATCTGGAGGGGCGACAGACTGCGGGCTTTCAGTCATAAGACACGGCACGGTCCTTGCAAGCAAAGGCCATCGAGTATCCAATGCCGGCAATATTCAAAGTGATTGCTGTGGGAGCGATTTTTCTCGTATCGGCGTCAAATTTCGCGACCACGCAGACGGCGACTTTACCGGGCTATGTGGTGCACTTCGACTTCCTGTCCAACGTTCGGGAGAGCCGCGAACTCGTGCGCGTCGCCAAACGCGCAGGCGCCAGGGTCATCAACATTGTTCCTCCCGCGCACATCTGGGAAAGCTCCCTCGCACTCCGGATGCTGGACGCGATCCTGGATGAAATCCGGCGCAATAAGCTGAGTTTCGTGTTCACCCGCATCGATGCTGCATTTCCAGCCGGCCGCGATGGCGTCCGGTTCAATTATCTCTACGGCCGGATCCTCACCGAGCTGGCGAGACTGCCCGACGGCAGCGACTCGCAGGGCTACTTCCGCGCTACGGCAGGACTCGACAGCTACGACAACTGGATGGAGGAAGAGGCGCGCTACTATGCCAGGCACTACGCACATCAGCCCAACCTGTTGGGCATTAACCTTGGCCCCTTCAGCGAGCCCTTCGTGAGCCAGCGCGGAAGCCTGCTTGACTATGAGGACGACACCCAGTGCTATGAGATCATTCAATACACACCATATGCTGTGCGCCTCTGGCACAGGTGGTTGAGCGTCCATTTCAACAGTCTCGACGATATCAATCGCGAGTACGGTACCACCTTCAAGGCCATCACCGAAATTCCTCTTCCCAAGAGCGAAAGGGACACGAGGTTCGGCAATGCCCAGCCGGCGTATTTCGATTTTGCCCGTTCGCTCAACGACTGGTTCACTGAGCACTACGAGACCTGCCGTCGCATCTGGCATGAGGAAGGCGGCAGTACCACCGTGCCGTTCATTCTGCAGCTCAGTGGCTTCCTTGCCGAGAAGCTTGCGCTTGGGCGCGCCGGTCTCGCCGCGTTTGATCTTCCCGATTGGATTGCCAGGGCCGATGCCCTCGGTATGTCCATTTACACCAACAACGGGTACCCTGACTATGGGCATGCATCCGTGCGGGCAACTGTGAACCTGGTGGCCACAGCACGGGATCTGGGAAAGGATGTCTTCGTCCTCGAGGGAGGTTGCGAGGCGCCCAACGTGGTTCTTGATCCCGAAGAGCTCAAATTCTTTGGCTCTGCGGCACGCAAGCTGAATCCGCGCACCTACATCTACGAGTTTCTGAAAGCCAAGTACGCGGAACAGTTTCCCTCAAATCCCGGGAAGCTTGTAGCATGGGACGGTAAGATTCAGGCTGCGGCGTTCAAGGCTCTGAGGGATCTGTTTGAGCAGATTGCCGGGAGGCCGGCTATAGAAGAGAGGCCCGTACTGTATGCCGTAATCGATCCGCGGGTGGCGCGAAAGAGCGTACAGGCGGGAGCACTCAATGCCGCGCTCTATGATCTCGCGTCTGACGTTCCGATTCGTTTCGTCACCCCGTCTCGTGATGCAAAGGGACTTCCCGGTGTGCCTGTCCTGCACCTGGACGGATCGGTGATGCCTCCCAATGAGCGTCTGAGCAGCCTGATGCGCAGCATCCCGCCTGTAGACTCCGCAGGACGTCCTGCCTGGCGTAGCTCGGTCATTTCTGCACTGGCTCGAGGCTCGGGGGGCGGAGAGAGATAACGGGATACGGATTTACACGGACGCTTGCGGATGACCGGAAGTGGATGTACGGAAAGCGACGGCTGCCGCGATAGCGAGCAGAGACTGGGCTGCAAAGTGATACCTGTCGTCAACCTCGATCACAGTATGCAACAGGACGAACGCGGAGAGGATGCAGCCCAGAAAAGCCAACTCCCCGGACCGTCGCCCGCGAAGGAAACCAATCGCTGCGAGCCCGAGGACCAAGGCGTGGAATTGCTGGCCTGCGGCCAGCAGCTGGTCGCCGTATCTTGAAAGCCAGTGGTGCTGCTTCTGATCTTCCGTGAGTCCGATGAGGTTGGCATCATAACCGCAACCTTCAATGGACCACATTCTCTTAAATTTGACACCGGCGAGCGCGGGAATTTTCCACCAACCGCCCTCAAGCAGGGAGTTTAGGTGTTGCCGCGCGAGACGCATCGCGCGCCGGTTGACCTCGCGAGGATCTGCTGCGTCCCAGATCCTGTAGTCATCCAGGTTGAACGCACCCTTCGATTCCCAGTTGAGCCCATTGGCCAGATTAATGCCCAGGGTATAGGATGCGCTGAAGTTGGAATAACCTGCTGCGAGAGACTTGGCGGCAAGCAGGGCGGCCAGGCAGACGATATAAACTCCCAGGGCCAGCGCGATGCCGCGCCAAACGGCCCTTGATCCGGTCCCCCGGACTGTTTCGAGCTTTAGCCTTTGTCCCGTGCCTGCGTAGAGAGCAAACGGCAGCAACAGAAGGAGGCTGACCGGGCGGATAAATTCGGCGAGTGCCGCCAGGAGGCCTCCTGCGGCCAACCAGGATCCCCTGCGCCATTCCGCATCGGAACCGATCAGGAGGCACAGCAGAGCAGCCAATAAGAAGAACAGGTGAGGTATCTCGGAACAATAGACTCCCGTCCAATAGATCACCCCTGGCCAAACGGCATAGATCACGGCGGCTGGACGAGCGCTGCGCTCTCCAATCAAGCGGCTCGCGGTAACATAGATCAGAAGAGTGGTCGCGGTCCCGATGATCGCATTGGCGACTATCGGCACCTGCGGCGCTGATCCGAACAGCCAACCGAGCGCATAGAGGTAGATGAAGTAGCCCCACGGAAAGAACGTCCAGATCAACTGTGCCCAATCTCCCTGGAGACAGGCAAGCTGTACTTCGCGGTAATATCCGTAGTCGTCATCCGGTGTCGGTGCCGGCGCGTTCAATGACCAAACCAGGCGGAGCCCCAGCGCAATCAGAATCAAGATCACGCAGAAGTAAGCCTTACGATCCGGCAGCCTCGTAAGGAGGATGGTCATTGCGGCAGCAATCCCAATATAGATCATGGCCGGGATAGCATCGGGGAGCATGTCCAGGCAAACAGGAAGGGCGCCGATGAACGCCGCACCGCAAAAGAGGGCTCCAAGGAAAGTGAAGGTCGGAGTGAAACACGCACGCATATAGCTAATCTATATCACAGGGAACGTGAGAAGAAACTGCGGACTGTCCGAAGCACCCCACTTGCACGAGTGGACTCTAAGGGCTGGCGCATGAATAACTTCACATTTTGCTGCTGGCCCCCTGCGGGCCGCAGCCTGAAAGGGCGCGGCGGCGGGCGGGCATCTGCTTCGTTGCCGCTCCTCGACGATATACACCGATATCGCCTGCGTCGCGGCGCCTCGCATCTGCCCGC
>DASQID010000560.1:0-2285 GCA_035631775.1 Acidobacteriota bacterium | reverse complement strand
ATTAGGAACCTTGCCGCCCCAATCTTGACGTGCGCGCCTCTTCGCAACGCATTCAGCAACACGTGATCTCCTCTGAAGTGCAAGGCCATATCTGGCGGCCCACGGGAGCGGTGCTCACTGTGGACTCCAGGCAAAGCGGTTCCCACCAATTAATGTGGATTGCGCCGTCGAGAACAAGTCGAAGCACGCTTTGAACCGGAGCCTCTGAGATTTCGCAGAGTTTGTCCAAGGGCAATTCGGTCGTCGAAGAAAACGCGCGTCGGATTCTCTCGCGCTCCGCAGCTTGGAGCGCCACACAACGGTACCGCAATACGAGATTGGAGTTCGTGAGGCGTGGCTCGGCACAAATCTCAGATCTCTTCCAAACGCGGAATCTATAACCATGCTCGGCAAGTAATTCGCCGATGAGGGCGAAGCGTTCCCGGTTCTCAGTTGATTCCGCGTCCTGATCGTCCTTGATCTCAACGACCTCCTGTATCGCCCTCCAGGAGACCAGAACGTCCGGGGTATATCGATGTTTCGTTTCGTTGTGGTGGTATTCGAGAGTGAATGGCTGTTCCTGCCACGAGTCGGCATGCGCTGTGGCCATCAAGATCTGAAACGCCCTGAGTTCATTTTGGGATTCGGCGTGGCGTGAGCGGCCGTGCGCAAGATCTGCGACTTTGCCTTGCACCCCCGATTTCGAGCGGCTTACCGGCTCTCGTACCCTCCGTAACTGGTCGGGTCGTATAGACTCACCAGGGCCCTGCCAGGCGATGAACGTCAGTTTACTGCGACAGCACTCTTGTAGCACGCTCTGCATGCATCCTTCATGTGACGACAGCCCTACATTGGCTTCGCTACTCCTTGTATAGGATCGGATAATCCTACATCAGGAAGTATGGCATGAGCTGAATTTGCTGTCAACATAAAAAGGATAGTGGTATCCTACATAAGGAATAACCCAAAGCATGCCTGACATCTACGAACAGGTCGGAAAGCAGATTCGGGAGCTGAGGACCACAATCCGCGGCAGGGGCATTAGTCAAGAGGACCTGGCGCAAGCAGTAAAGACAACTGCCAACACGATCTCGCGCTGGGAGACTGCTACCTACAAGCCGTCGATTTCCGATTTGGAGCGGCTGGCCCAATTCTTTGGCGTGCCGATCACGATCTTTTTCCCCCAGGCGCAGCCGAAGTCACGGGTCAACGCGCTTCTCACCGCGACCGCCGATCTTGATGACGACGATCTGGAAGAAGTAATGCTGTATGCGCAGTTCAGAAAGGCGCGACACAGGTCGAGAAGAAGGCGTTAGCCTCCCGCTAGTCACTGAGTGACTAATCCTTCCCGGAGTAACGGGCACCCGTGCCTTGCCGGTAGGAGTTTGCCACCTTCTGTGTCGAGTTTTGTCACTTTCTGCGTCAAATATTGTCAACAATTCAGTCAACCTACACGGAGTGCGATATGGCCCTTACCATCACGAAGATGACCAGAGTTTTCCAATTCAATGGGATTCGGTTGCCTGATCCCAACCCTGAGATGAGCGTCGATAACGTAAAAGCACTGTACAGTGCCCAATACCCCGAACTGACCACGGCTGTCGTCAACGGTCCTGAAGCTGTCGGCGACAAGATGCGCTATACGTTCGATCGAGCGATCGGCAGCAAAGGTTGAAGATGCCTCGCCGCGCGAAAGCGCCATCCGGTGTAGTAATACGCGAGATCGAAAGACTCGCACAGGGCACGCACCCGAAACAGCAGACTCCGTTGATGAGGTTTACCCAATGTCCGGACTGGCAGAATGCAGCAGCCTCAATTGTTCGGGCTCTCGATGCCTCCCTACATCGACGGCGCCGTGGGGTTCCGATTTCACCGCCGTCCGGATGGCTGCCGCCGACCGCTTGATGCCTAAGGGATCGGGACTGACAATTCCTCGCCTTGACGGTGCTCTGAGGGAACATCAGATGTGGCAAGGTGAGCAGGCCGCGGCGCGAACCGCCGCCGCCTTCCTGAAAGCGGGATTGGCGTCGGAAGAGGACTGGTATCGAGCACAGCGCAACCCCTTCGATTTTGTGAAGACGACTTTGAATCGTTGGGTAGCTGCACACTGGGCCACTGAGATTCAGGAGGAGTTCAGACTCCACCTTACGCTCTCGACGAGCCTGGACCGTTATTTCACGGACCAGGAACCCAGCGCCACGTCGGAACTGTATCTCACGATCGAGCCGGAATCGGCTGGGTACGTTGTTCTAGGCCCGCCCCTGCGGATGCTCGAAACAATACACCCGCGGTTGCCGGTCACGTTC
>DASQID010000559.1:0-9640 GCA_035631775.1 Acidobacteriota bacterium | reverse complement strand
CGGGTAGTACAGCCCCCAATCTGAGCGTCGTCGGATTGCGAAACGTGCTGTTCCAGGGCCTCACCATCCTTGGCGGGCAGACCGGAGTCCAAATCACCCCTATATCCGATTCGTCCCCAACCTCTGTGTCCATTGACAACTGCACAATCACCAGGATCGCAGGAGGTGGCGCCCCGGCCGGCATAGCCGTCGAAGGCGGCGCGACTGTTTTTATCACCAGATCTACGATTTCAGGGAACTCGGGTTCAGGCATCCTGGGCTTCGATGGTGCTCAGATCACTCTCAATGAGACGAGACTTGATGCGAATACCGAGGAAGGGATATTCGCCCTCAACTCAAACGTGCAGATTCTCAATTCGACCATATCCAATAACAAGACAACCGGGGCCTATCTCGAGGCCTGTTCCGGCACACTGGACAGGAGTACTTTTGCCAAAAACCTGGGGGACTTTGGCGATGGTTGCGAGGTTGTCGACGGCCGCTTCGACATTTCCAATAACACATTCGAATCAAACGACCGCGCAGGGATCGGACTGTTCACCGCGACCAAGAACGGATCCGGACCAGTAGTCACGATCTCCAAGAACATCCTGAGATCCAACAACAACTATGGCGTGCTGATCAATCCAGCCAGTGATGTGCGCCTGGATGGGAATCTCATAAAAGGAAATGGCCAGGGAGTCTACATCACCGGATCGAGCAATGCACTCCTGGTCAACAATATCATCACCACATCACAGGGATTCACGCGCAAATACTCCAACGGATGGTCTTCGTGGACCCGCTCATACCCCGGCAACGGACTAGACACCACCGAGGCCACCGGCACTTTTCGCGTTGTCAACAACACATTCTGGAGCAATCAGAATGGTATCCTGGCCGGCTACACAACGACGGTCAGCAACTCTATCTTCTCCTCTTTAAATGCAAGCGATTTTGGTGCGATCCTGCCCGAAAACGTGCAATTTTCACTCTTCAACGAATCCACGTCTGTTACCAAGACAAATATCACCGGTGTTCCCAGGTTCCTGGATACGGGCAGCGAGAACTATCAGCTTGATGCGGGATCGCCGGGTTTGGACGCGGGTTCCAACTCAGTCGCCGACCTTCCCTTCCTCGATTACAACAGACGTCTGCGCGCTGCTGGTACCGCGGTGGATATGGGAGCGGTCGAATCTGCCTCGACCAGTCCGCTTGTATTTCCTTTACTGGTCAACGGCAACCCGCCCGTGCTTGGTGATGATTTCACCACCGGTTTTGCCGTGTTGAATGCCGGAACCACTTACTCACAGGTCGGATTTACGTATTTCAGCACATCAGGAGAACAGCTTGCCGTGAGCGCTCGACGGCCGCTGGTCCCCGGCGCACAAGTCCCCATCCTCGGTTTTCAGCTGTTCAACTTCGATCCAAGCAAGTCTCAGATCGGCGCAGTGCTGGCTGACTCCTTCGAGAAGTTGGTTGGATTTTTCCTCCTCTTTGACAGTGAGTTCAAGCGCTTTGCCGACGGCGTTGATGTCTCCGGCAATGCAGGGACGGATCTGCTTTTTATGCGGCACGAGTACGATGCAACCGGCAAGAGCAAGTACTGCCTGTTCAATCCTGGATTCAGTCCTGCCAGCGTGAGCGCGAGCCTGTACTCTCGTGATGGCGTTGTGGTCGGCACACCCAAGACCAGCACCTTAGTTCCCAAGGGCCAGTATGTGTTCACTTTCGACACAGTCACCACCTCCTCAGGATATGTGCGCGTGCGCTCGGACCGGCCTGTGGCAGGCGTAGAACTCTTCGGCGATTCGAACGAGTTATCCGCCTTGAGTGCTGTTCCCCCAAGGGCCGAGGGCCGCCTGTACTTCCCGCATTTTGCCGTGAACCAAGGATTCACCACGATTTTGGGGATTGTCAACGCCTCCGGTGCTCCTACCAGGATCATCCTGAGGGCGTTTGGAAGTGACGGTAACCAGCTGGGCGGGCCTGTCAGTCGCGCGCTTCCAGCCTCTGCTCAGCTGCTCGAACCGGTGGCGAGCCTCTTCGGAATCGCGGAGGGACCACTGTCCAGCGGCTATGTCGTGGCTGAAGGCGACAGCGGAGGACTTGTTGGCTTTACAGGGTTCCGCTACGACGACGGACGTGTTCGATCGGCGGCTGCGGTTCCAGCCAATTCGGTACCGAAAAAAAGGCTTTTGTTCTCCCACATTGCGCATCAAACGGCCGCCGGTTCCGGCGGAACCTACCAAACAGGGATCGCGCTGCTTAATCCATTCGCCCTGGGTGTCCAGTACACAATCCGAGTCTTCGATGGCACAGGCGTCAAGATTGCAGAAAAGACCGAACGTATCGGTCCCGGTGAGCGAATCTCGAGGATGCTGAGTCACCCCGTGGTCGGCGCAGGCTATTTCACGCAGCCCATGCCGCTGAGCACTGGTCACATCGAGGTCTCGTCGGATTATGGACTCCTTGGATTCGAGCTTTTCTTCACCGAAGATTTTTCGCAACTTGCCAGCGTCCCAGCCCAGACTCCCGACTGAGCTATCGAGGGCCTCTTCGGACCTGGTAGCTGTAGGTGACGGACATCCGGTACCCGTGAGGCTTGCGCGCCGCAAGCTCATGTATCTGTGACAGAGATAATACATTTCTCTCCCGCCGGCTGTTCGGTTTTAATTCGCCTTAGACGAACTAACGGAAAGGACCTCGCTCACCGGATACACCTTGCTGCAAAGCCTTGGCGCCACGAGGTGCTTGCCTGTAGAATTAGATAGCAGCTTCGCTGCAATGATCCTGTTTGGCGCATTTGAGTGCCTGACAGAGACGGGTCTCAGATAGGAGGATTACTGCAAATGAGCTGGTTCATGCTGGTGCTTCTGATCATGGGACAGTCCCTTACGAGCCCTCCCCAGTCGAGTACTGTGGAGAACTACCTGATGGGAAGGCCGGACTCGCCCATCAAGATCGAGATGTTCTCCGATTTTCAATGTCCCTCCTGTCGCGCCTTTTACCTTGATACGGTCACCCGCCTGCTGGATGAATATTCTTCCGGAAACAAGGTTGCTGTCATCTTCCACGATTTCCCGCTTTCGATCCATGCGTCCTCGAGAATCGCAGCGCGCTATTCGCTTGCCTCGAAGGTACTAGGACGGGATCAATACCTGAATGTGATCAAGTATCTCTATACCTGCCAGGCAGAATGGTCATGGGACGGCAATATTGAAAAAGTCCTCTCCAGAATTCTTTCTCGCGGCGACATGGAAAAGGTGAAAGAGAAATTGAAAGACCCGACGATCGAACAAACTCTCGATCGTGAGGTCGCCCTGGGAAACAGCAGAAAGGTTAGTTCGACTCCCACATTGTTCGTCACCATGGGCGGCAAGGAACAGACCGTGTCCGGAGGACTGTCCTACGTGGTGTTGAAGGACTTCATCGCCCCGAATCTTCGCGGAAGTAATTGACGAGTAGTTAGGAAATTTCGAGACATCTGCTCAACCAGATTACTTGGTACTACAGAGGTTCAACTCCTTTCCACTTCCAGAATGCAAAAATCTCTCTTGGCGCCTTGACGTCTTAGCGGTGGCTTCTTAGAAAGCCACCGCTAAGGCCCGAAGACGCCAAGGGACTCCGAAATTCGCTTGCTCGTCGTGCCGTTTAGGGATAGAAAGCCCAGCGGGAATTCTATGCGCGGTTGCTTCTTCGAATGATCCACCATAAGGAGTCGAGATGAATCTGCACAAATCCAAGGCATCGATGGATCGGCGGGATTTTCTGAAAGCCGCAGGCGCGGCAGGCATGACGATAAATCTGTTCACCGGGCGCCTACGGGGCGCAAACAACCGCATCGCGATCGCTTTTATTGGAACAGGGGCGCAAGGCATGGGCAACCTTAGGAATGCGCTGGCCGCCACTGATCAGGCACAGGTAGTCACCGTTTGCGATGTGTACCAGCCTGCTCTGGACAAGGCCGGCAACGCCGTCCAGAGTGTATATGGATCGGACCCGAAGAAGGTGAAGGATTTCCGCGAGATCCTTGCGGACAAGTCCATCGATGCGGTTTGCATCAGCACTCCGGACCACTGGCACGCCCTCATGACGGTCGAGGCGTGCAGAGCCGGAAAGGACGTTTATGTCGAGAAACCCGCATTTGTGTACCTTGATGAGGGACCCCGAATGGTCGAGGCCGCGCGCAAATATAACCGCGTCGTCCAGGGAGGCACGATGCAGCGATCCATGCCGACCTTTCTGAAGGCCAAGGAGATCGTCGACAGCGGTGCCCTCGGACAGATCACCTGGTGCAAGACCTGGGCCTCCAGCCTCGCCAAGCAGGAAGGTTTTGGCAGACCAGCAGACAGTGATCCTCCTCCCGCACTCGATTGGGACATGTGGCTGGGTCCGGCACCAAAGGTACCATTTAACGAAAACCGCTGGGGTGTCACCAAAGCGACATTCCCCACGTTCAGATTTTTCTGGGATTATGCCGGCGGAGCAATGACCGACTGGGGCGTCCACTTCATTGATCCGATTCACCAATGTCTGGGCGAGCCGATGCCCTCCACCATAACTGCGCTAGGCGGCAGGTTCTGGGTGAAAGATAATCTCGAAACCGCGGACACCATGACGGCTGTGTATCAATATCCCAACTTCATGATGACCTACGAGCTGCGGGAGAGTTGTGCCACTCCGCTATTCGGCCAGGGCGGCGCAACCGGCATCATGGGAACTGAGGGCATGCTGGTGGTCACGCGCGGCGGCTGCTGGTTGAACCCCAATAAGGGCTCCAAACTCGAACCCATCGAGTTTATCCCCGGCCGCACCGGTGAGACAGGAAGGACACCCCAAGGGCAGGCAGCACCGGCGCGGCGACAGGTCAGCGATCATTGGAAAAACTTCCTGGATTGCATCAGGACGCGGCAGAAACCAACGAGCGACGTCGAAAACCTTGTGCGATCGTCGGCAGTTTGCGTCCTTGGAAACGTGTCAATGCGCGCCGGCGTCCGGCTGGAATTCGACGAGAAGACGTTTGCCGTGCGACAATCCGAAGCCCGGCAGTTCACCAGGATAAACTACCGACCTCCCTGGACACTCTCAGTCTGAGGTGGGCCGCTTGAATGCCTGAAGCACGAAAAACTCACTCCGGCTGCCGTGTCAGATCCAGCTTGCCGCCCGTTTTCCTTCCCTCGACTTCGGACCACGCCTCGCCTTTGAGTCGTTTCTCGGTGTAGAGCAGTTGAACCTTCCAGAGGTGGCCGTTATCGGGATCCTTCGTTTCGAACGTGATCTTCGTGCCTTCGAGCCTTCCGTTAACGATTGGCCACTGACGATCGCGATCGGGCCCTGCCGTGCCGGTCACCTCATTCCCGCTGGTCTTTAGTACCATGTAAACGTCTTCCAGATTCGTGTTTCCTTCCGCGTTGGTCAGGTTGATACTGCCACTCCACTTTCCGCTGAGATCCACTCCGGCCCATGCCGGAATGCTGAGGAGGGCAAGAACACAGCTGATAGCCGTCCATTTCATATCTACCTCCTCCTGTTGGTTGGGTATTGCGGTGTGATGTCACTCTGCTATTCAGACGAGGCCGCCGCAGCCAAAGTTCGCGGATTCTCGCCGAGTATTAGGGTGTTAGGAGATTGCGGTATGACGCATTCAAACGTCAGGCGATTCGCACTGATGTTTCGGAAGGCACTTTTGCGTTCCTTAGCGTTCTTTGCGCCTTTGCGGTGAGCGTTTAAAAGCCCACGGGAAAGGCGCAGGACAAAGGCGAGCACAACCCTTTGGAGGCGCGATTCGCTGTCACTCTCCTCGGATGCCCTTGGGCGGCCTCTTCATCAGAAACACGAAGGGAATCATTACAAGGATGCTCGCTGCCAGCACCCAGAAATTGTCCAGGTATGCGATCATGGACGCCTGCCTCAGTATGGAGCCGTAGAGCTGCCCGAATGCACGCTGTTGTGCGGTTACGAATCCTGGCGCCAGAAGTCTTTGAGTCGCGCCATGAAGGACGGCCTGGAGCTGGGGATTGAAACTGCTTGCGTGGACCGTCAGAACGCTCTGATGGAACTGCATCCGGCGCGCCAACATGGTCGTGACAAAGGAAATGCCTACGCTGCCGCCGACGTTCCTGGCCAGGTTGATCAATCCGGATGCGGCGTTGTTCTTCTCCCGCGGCAGGTAGGCATAGGCCGCTGTGTTGATGGGGATGAAGAGGAACGCAAGCCCCGAAGACTGGAAGACGCGCGCCCAGAGCAAGGTCTTGAAGTCAACATCCAAGTTGAAGCTGTGTGCCATTGAGAACATTGAGATCGCAAGCAACAGGAACCCGAAAGCGATCAGCAGGCGGGCATCATAGCGTGCGAGCAAGAAGCCGACCAGGGGAAGACAAATCATGATGGTGAAACCACCCGGCATGATCATGAGTCCAGCCAACTCTGCCGTGTATCCCATGAGTGTTTGCGCAAATTGGGGGAGAAGGACGGTGGTCCCATAAAGGACAAATCCGACCATGAACAACATGATGCACGCCATCAGGAACGTGCGGTCGCCGAACAGGCGCACCTCGATGATGGGATGCTTGTGGCGCAGTTCCCAGAAGTACACGGCCGCCAGGCAGACTGCCGAGATGATCGCCAGGACCACGATGTACCTCGCCTCAAACCAGTCTTCCCGTTCCCCCTTGTCGAGGATCACCTGCAGGGCGCCTAGCCCCAGTGCAAGCAGGGCAAAACCCATGTAGTCCACCTTCACGCCCGCGCCCTTCCTGCTCCTCAGCCAGGGCGGATCAGAGACAACGAGGGTCGTCAAGAAGATGGAGAGTATGCCGATCGGGATATTGATGAAGAATATCCAGCGCCAGCTGTAGTTGTCGGTTATCCAGCCGCCGATGGTCGGTCCGAGAGCCGGGGCGGCCACAACAGCCATGCCGTACACCGCAAATGCCATGCCCCGCTTTGCAGCAGGGAACGTGTCTGCCAGGATAGCCTGCTCGCTCGGCTGTAGTCCGCCTCCGGCAGCTCCTTGAATGATCCGAAACACTATCAGCCAGAGAAGGCTCGGCGCAATCCCGCACAGAAACGAGCTCAGCGTGAATATAGCCACGCAGCTCATGTAGAAACGCTTCCTGCCGAAGGTCGAGGAGAGCCAGCCACTGAGAGGCAAGACTATGGCGTTCGACACGAGGTAGGAGGTGAGCACCCAAGTACTCTCGTCCTGACCCGCAGCCAATCCGCCGGCAATGTGGGGAAGTGCGACATTGGCCACACTCGTATCGAGGACTTCCATGAATGTGGCCAGTGTCACACTCAAAGCTATGACCCACGGATTGTGACCGGGATCCCAGCCAAGCTCGGAGTTGACTTTCAGGGCTCCCGTCTGATCGCTCATGTTCCCCCTTCCCTGCAATGACGAAGCCTGCTGCCGTGCGCTGATCCCCTCAGTCCACCTTGACTTTGGGCTCGACCGACATGCCGGGCCGCAGCTGATGTTGCGGATCCTGACTCTTTTCGAAACGGATGCGGACCGGCACACGCTGAACAACCTTCACGTAATTGCCGGTCGCGTTCTCCGCCGGGAGCAGGCTGAAAACGGACCCGGTCCCTCCCGCGATGCTTTCCACGCGACCGCTGTAATTTCGATCGTAGCCGTCGACGAAAATGACCACGGGCTGGCCTGGGCGGATATCCTTGAGTTGGGTTTCCTTGAAGTTGGCCGTCACCCAGATATTGTCCAACGGGACGACGGACAACAGGGGCTGTCCTGGAGTGACATTTTGGCCGGCCTGGGCAGCCCGCTTTGCCACGATCCCATCAACCGGCGCCACTATGCGGGTGTAGCTCAGGTTTAGCCGGGCTTGTTCAACTGCAGTCCTGGATTTTTCCACCGTGGCTGCCGCGGCCATGGCCCGGGATTTCTGGATGCGGATCTGCTCGGGTCCCGTGCGGGCGGATTCCAATTCCGCCAGGGCTTGATCCAGTCTGCCCCTGGCCTGAGTCACCTGGTCTTCTGCGGCCTGCACAGTGGCCCGCGCCGCGTCAACAGCCGCCGCGGCTGCTCTGGCGGTCGCGGTCGCCTGCGAGTACTGTTGCTCGGAGATCTCCTCCTTTTCCACGAGCAGTTTGTAACGGTTCACATCGTCCTGGGCCTTGGCGTTGTTTGCCTCAGCTTGTTGTTCCGAAGCGCGGGCCGCCGCCAGCTGCTTTTCTGAAGCCGACACGCCGGCGCGCGCATTGACAACGTCAGCCTGGGCCGAAGCCAGCTGGCTTGAGGTATTGACCGATGTGATCGGAACGTTCACCCGGCTTGCGGCCGCCGTCGCTTCCTCGTTGGCCAGTGTGGCCTTGGAGATATCGAGGGCGATCTGATAATCCTTGGGATCGATTTGAACCAGCAACGTTCCCGCCTTCACGAACTGATTGTCGTCCACGAATACCTTCGTGATATAACCTGCCACGCGCGAGCTGACGGGGTTGATGTAACCGTCGATCTGGGCATCGTCGGTGGACTCCCAACCCGCATAGAAGTGGTACACAAAAGCGGTCGTGGCCGTCAGTGCGAGCGCGGCGATCACGACGAAGGCCATCGTCCGCACCTTCTTGTGCGACCGAACCTGCCGGCGCGGTTCGGCGGCCGGCGGAGCCGGGGATGAGGTCTTGCCGCCTTCCATTACTTCCACCGTGTCATTCTGATTTCTCTTTTCTACTGATGTGCTTTGTTCCATTTCACTTTCCCCCCAGGTACGCTTTTACAGCCTGCTCGGCGACGCCCGTTGCCTTCGCGAGCTCCACCTTGGCTATGTTGTAGGTGTAGAGGCTCGATATGTAAGCCTGATTGGCGGCCGCCACGGACTCCTGCGCTTGCACTACCTCTATGTTGTCGGTGACCCCCGCCGAGAAGCGGTCCTGTGCCTGGGCAAGAGTCTGGCTAGCGAGATCCATGTTACTGCCGGCGACCTTTACCAGATCACCGGCGGATTCGAGGTCGAGAAACGCGTTCCGGACTTCACTGTCGATCCGGCCTCGCAGATTTTCGAGCTCCGCCCGCCTCCGTTGAAGGATGGTGTCGGCCTCCAATATGTCGGCCTTCACCCGCCCGCCTTGAAAGATCGGAATGTGCAGAGTGCCCGAAAAGACCAACGTGCCATGGGAACCGCCCAGGTTTGGACCAATGTCGCCATAACTCGTGCGCGTCGCAATGGAGGGGAAGCGTGCGGCGACAGAGGCTTTCCGAGCGAGTTCCGCGGCCCTGGTTTCTGCCTTGGCACTCAGATAATCAGCGCGGTTAGCGTAGGCATCCGCGAGAGCCTTCTCGAGAGAGACACCCTCGAGCGGAGCGTAGGGTACGGTTTCGGTTGCAGTGAATTCCTGCCCCAGAGGTAAGCCGATGATCCGAGCCAGGCTCAATTTGTCCTTGGCCAGCTGGTTTCTGGCGGCTATCAGCCGCTGTTGTTGCGTCTGCAATTCGACCTGGGCGCGCAATTCGTCGATGCGTGCCGCCACCCCGGCCTTCCTCTGGTCGGCCGCTCTCTGCCAGAGTGCCTGCGATGTCTTCAGCTGCGTCTGCTGGGAATCTACTGTCGCCGCATCCGAGATCACTCTCAAATAGGCATTGCCGACCGCCAGCACGACGATTTGGCGGCTGTCTTTGTAGGAGAAGCGCGCGGCCCGC
>DASQID010000558.1:0-2803 GCA_035631775.1 Acidobacteriota bacterium | reverse complement strand
GCCGCACATTTCCTACAAGCTGCAGGGACGACTGGGGCAGGCGGCCACGCTCCAGGGGCTGGAAGGAATCTCGCCGGGGCGGAGCATTGAGCTTATCCCCTACGGCGTGATGCGCGGATTTCGCGCGCTCGACACGCGGGACGCGAGCAACCCCTTTTTTCAGCACGCGGTAGCCCAGGGGCAGCCCGGAATGGACGCGAAGTTTGTGATTCGCGATCACTTCGTGCTCGACTTGACGGCCAATCCCGATTTCAGCCAGGTCGAGTCCGAAGACCCGCAGATTACCGTGAACCAACGCTTCGCTGTGTACTTTCCGGAGAAGCGGCCATTCTTCCTGGAGAATGAAGACTACTTCCGCACGCCGCTGGATTTGTTCTTCACCCGCAACATCGGCGACCCCTCGGCGGGAATTCGTCTGACCGGCAAGCAGGGCCCATACTCGGTTGGCCTGATGACGACGGATGACCGCAGTCCCGGACTCTCGGTGCCGGATTCCAATGTGCTTGCGGGAACGCGGTCGTACTTCACCATCGCGCGCGCCAGCCGCGACCTCTTCAGTCAGTCGAGCGTGGGAGTGATCTATACCGACTGGGAATATCCGGCTGCGGGAGAGTTCAATCGGATCGGCGGTGTCGATACGCGCTTGAAGTTCAATGCCAACTGGACCCTCGACGGCCAGGCGGTGGTGAGTTCAAGCCAGTTCGGCAACGCCTACTTTGCCGGCCCAGCCGACAAGCTCGACCTCAAGCGCGATGGGCTGCACTTTTCTTACGAGGCGATTTATGACGACATCAGCCCAGGATTCACCACCGTGCCGGGATTCATCAACCGCACCGACATTCGCTATGCCTGGCAGGAGGCTGATTACAGGTTTCGTCCGAAGAAGGGATGGATTGTCGACTGGGGGCCGACCCTCATCAACCGCTACGTGTTTGATCACACCGGGTTGCGGCTGGATACGGATTATCGGCCATATCTCGCCATCCAGGGACGCGGGCAGACTTTCATCTACCTGTTTCCTTACCAAGAGCTGCGGGAACGCCTGCGGCCAAAGGACTTCTTCGCTCTCACGCAGAACCAGGATTTCCACGAGCACACCAGCGGAGCTTCGATCCAGACCGGCTACTTTCCCAAAATTACGGTCGGAGCGAGCTACTTCTGGGGGAACGGTGTGAATTTCGTGCCTGCGGATGGGCTGCCCTTCCTGGCACGGTCCGACACCGGCTCGGCGACGCTGACCCTGCGTCCGGTGAAGCCGTTGAAGATCGAGAATACCTACCTGTTTGAGCGATTGCGCGCGACTGAGAGCACCTATCTTGCCGCGGTGGCCAGGATTCCGGGCATCGGCAGAGGCATCTTTAACGATCACATCGTGCGCAGCAAGTGGAACTGGCAGTTCACGCCGAAGCTCTCGCTGCGCGTGATTCTCCAGTACAACGCTCTGCTGGCCAACACTCCGGGCAACACGGTTTACCCCTACACCTTCTTCCCCACTGCGAAGCAGTTCAACACAGACTTTCTGATCACATACCTGGTGCACCCGGGGACAGCGATTTACCTGGGGTACAACAGCGATCTGCAGAACCTCAACGTGATTCCGGAATCGCCGGCAGGTCCGGGAGGTGTGGTGAATACAGCGCGGGGTTACATCAACGACAGCCGGCAGTTCTTCGTGAAGGTGTCGTACCAGTTCCGGTTCTAGGGAACCGAATCACGGGATGCGAGCCGTGGCCAGCGCAGCATCGGGTTCCTGAACCGTGACGTCAACGGTCAGAACCAGCTTGTTTCCACGCCAGACCTCGAGCTGGTATGCGCCGGCCGGGACATTACGGAGATAGTATTTCCCGTCGCTGCCGGTATACGCGAACTCCGAAGCGCCCCTGCCGGGCGCATTCAGCCGCACCGCCACGTAGGGTGCGGGAGTATTGTTGCTGGCATACACCAGTTGCCCGTGGACGGTCGCGGCATCTGCCACACTGGCCAGGAGCAGGACAAAACTCCCCAGAGTCAACATCCATGTCTTCCGATTCGTTTTCATAACCACCTCTCACGACCGAATCCCGCAATGGCTTGCTCGATGACCCGGCGGGGGTCGAAGCGACTATTGCGAGGCCCTGGTCAGCACGATGGGCTTGCCAATCAGAATCCTGTGGTTCTCGTCATCAAAGGTCACCTGAAAATCCTGCCGCCCGAACAGACCCAGATGTTTACGATCAGGGTCAAGGGGAATGTTCACCGTCTCGTAGCCATCAAAGGCGACAATCAGCCGTTGCAGATCCACTGCACCGTTGTGCACCCGTGGGACCGGTACCATCATTTGCAGCTGGCCGTTCGAATCGATGTCCGCCGTGGGAGGCTTCACCAGCACCACGGCCTGGGAAGCCGGTGGGTGGGCCGCCTGGGGGCCATCGAACGTGATCTGAGCCACAACGTTCCAATTGTCGGACCAGGTGGGCTCGGCCATGGACTTGGCGACTTGCCATGACAGCAGGACGGTCACGAAGTATCCGGCAAAAGCGCCGCCGAGTTTGAGGGTGAGCCCTTTGAAAGGCCCTGTAACGTCCGCCGTGCTGGGCAGGAAGCGAAACAGCACGAAGGCAGGAATCAGGGGCAACAGCAAAATCAACAGCATGTACAAACAATCGACACGCATTGGCTTACCTCCGGCGCATTCGAACTCAAAGCGCCCCAGGGCCCTGCATTCGCTTCAGGGCTAACCTGTTCCGGCCATTGTCGGAAGGCGTGATGACGGGATGTAACGTCCCTCAAACGAGCGTTTACCTGCCGAATGGATGGCCGGGCG
>DASQID010000557.1:0-7500 GCA_035631775.1 Acidobacteriota bacterium | reverse complement strand
CCTCGATATGTACAGGTTCTGATTGTAACGCTCATCGCCATCGCGCTGTCGGTGGTGTTTTACGTCTTCTACCTGAAGGGGGCTCTGGAAGAACGAGACGCATTGCGCGTCGAAGTGCAGAAGCTGGAAAAATCGGTTGCTGAAGCCACTGCGATAGCAAACCAGCTAGCGCAGTTCAAGAGGGAGTTGGCGGAGTTGGAAGCGCGCCTGAACACACTCAGAAGCATTCTGCCGGCAGCAAAGGAAACCCCCATGGTGCTGAGAAGCGTTCAGGAAATGGCGGTCGCCAGCGGCCTCAAAATAATGAAGTTCAGTCCCAGCCCTATCGTGCCGCGTGCCTTCTATGTGGATTGGCCCATAGGCCTGACTGTCGAGGGAAACTACGACGGATTGGGCCATTTCTTTGAAAGAGTCA
The DNA here is from genome assembly GCA_035631775.1 of Acidobacteriota bacterium. Taxonomy (GTDB): domain Bacteria; phylum Acidobacteriota; class UBA6911; order UBA6911; family UBA6911; genus DASQID01. The sequence continues at coordinate 7,085 of DASQID010000557.1, read as the reverse complement.
GCCAGTTCACGCGGATCATCAATGTCGAAAACATCGCGATCAAGGCGGCGGTGGACGGCTCCATGGATACCAATCGAACCGTTTCCGCCACTTGCACAGCCACGACGTTCGTGTTCCGGGAAAGCGAAGTCGGCGCCACCGGTGGCGAGACCGCGAAAGCGCCCAATACCGCGAAAACGCCCAATACCGCGAAAGCGCCCAATACTAAGACCAGGACCAGATAGGGACAGTTTCCTATGAACCGGATCTGCCAAACAGGAATCGTTTTGCTTGCGTCGGTAGTCTTGTTCTTCCCCGCCCTGAGCGCTCCTCAGCAGCGCAAGGTGACGAAGGTGGACCCTCCGACAAAGGCAAAGTCAGTAGTCGAAGCTCTGGCGGTCTCGGCCGGCGTCAGGTATCAGTCCCAGGGCCGGCGAGATCCATTTTTCAATCCCCTCCTCAAAAAGCCTGGCAAGGTCGTTGTGGACGAAGAGGAACCACGCGGACTACGTCCGCCGGGGATAGGTGGTATGTCCATTGACCAAGTTGCGCTGCTAGGTATTGCCTCCCAGGAAGAAGATCAAGTCGCCATCTTCCGGGGAAGCGACGGCCGCGCATATTTTCTCCATCAAGGCGACAGACTCTACGACGGCTCAGTGGCCAAGATCGGCGCGGACACGGTAACACTGGTTCGCGAGACAAAATTCAGGTCGGGAAAGGTCCTGAGACAGGAAGCAACCAAGCGCTTGAGACCACTATAGGATTGCCGGTATGATAACGCGATCGGTCGAATTGACATTCCCGCGGCAACGCCGTGGGAGAGGCGTAACGGGGAAGAGTACATTTGTCTGCCTGCTTCTACTGGCCTTTTGCGCCTTCGGAGCAGAACAGAAGCCGCCGGATCTAGTTCGGCAGCAACCTTCGGCGGTGCGACAGCCCGTTCCATCGCAGGCTGCAAAGACTGACAAGACTGCAAAACTCAGCACGAGCCTGATCATCACCAACGTCGCCACCGCCAAGGAGAACGACCGCTTTGTTGTATCGGTCGCATCCAGCGGACTCATGGAATACAAGGAGTTCGCGCTTGATAATCCATCGCGCCTTGTTGTCGACTTTTTAAATGTTGCGTCAAAGGTTGCCTTCCTTCAACAACCGGTCAATTTCGCAACGGTAAAGCACGTTCGCTACAGTCAGTTTCAAGCGTCCGATCCTCCAATCGCCCGGCTGGTGTTTGAACTCGAAGATACACACGGCAAACACGAGATTATGGCGGAGGATCACATTGTTCGTGTCGTTTTTCACGCTACCTCGCAGCCCGCGGAAGAGAAGCCCGCACCTGCGGAGGATCCAAAACCAAAGGCAGTGCACGAGGATCCTCAGCCCTCAAACAGCGAGCCTACTCCTGCACCTGCTCCAGCCCCGCCCCCTGCTCGGGCACCAGCCGCAGCGCCCGTAATCCGGGATCTTGCTGCAACTGAAATTCCGGTCAGCGCGCCGGCGGCGGCAAAGCCTGCTCCCCAGGAGCCACGGCCACCTGAACCGGTTCCACCGCCGAATTCTCCGGTCAAACCGGCTGATCCTGCGCCCGCACCGGCTCCCCCGGCGGCCCCCGCGCGCGTGATCAACATCGCGGCAAGTGAAGACTCCATATATGCGGGTCAGCCACTGACCTTGGATCTCGTCGATATCCCGCTGGTTGACTTCTTCCGCCTGATGGCCGAAGAGGGCGGCATAAACGTTGTCATGGATCCTGAAATAAAAGGCACCATCTCGATCAAGGTTGTGAAGGTCCCTTGGGACCAGATTTTCGACGCCGCTCTCCTGAATCACAGCCTGGATAAGAAGGTGGAGGGCAACCTCGTCCGGATTGCCACCAAAAAGACACTTCAGTCCGAGGCGAGCCAACAGGAAAGCCTCAAGAAGGCCACCCTGCTGGCCGCCGATGTCGAGACTAGGATAAAGCGTCTCAACTATGCCAAGGCCCAAACCTTGGTTACCACTCTCCAGGACCAGAAGAGCGTGCGCGGCACGGTGGTTGTCGACGAACGTACCAACTCTCTGATCGTCACCGACATTCCGCCGTCGGTCGACAGGGTGCTCAAGTTGGTGGAATCCTTGGACATACCGCAACCTCAAGTGGAAATAGAGGCGAGGATAGTCTCGGCAACACGGGACTTCGCCCGCGACATCGGCATCCAGTTCGGCTTCGTTCAGGGGAACCTGCAGCGCGTATCCATCGGCGGCCCCAACACCTTCGGAACGATCGGAGGAACGCGGCCTGCGGCAACACCGACCACGACCTTCGCGGCAGGTGATTTTCGCACCGGACGAGGTGCATCGGAAAGCACATCGAGCCAGTCCGCCGGAGTCAGCACGGGGACTTCCTCTCAAAAGGCAGGCAACTTCAACGTCAATCTGCCTGCAGAGAAGGCATTCGGGGGCCTGGGCATTTCCGTAGGCAATATCTTCGATACCTTCTTGCTCGATGCCGCGATCACTGCCGGTGAGAACAAAGGATTGGCCAAACTCATCTCCCAGCCCAAGGTTACAGCACAAAACAACAGCCCGGCCATGATCACCCAGCGTCTCCGTTTCCCTGTCCAGATCATCGCAAATAACACCATATCGGTTCAGTTTCAGAATGCGGCCCTGACCCTTACCGTCACTCCCCAGATCACCTATGAGGGAAACATCGTCCTGGACCTGAAGGTCGAGAACAACACACCGGATTTCTCCCGGGCGGTGAATGGGATCCCGTCAATCCGCACGAGTGAATCAACCACGCGCGTGCTCGTCAGTGATGGTGGGACAACCGTGATCGGCGGCATTTTGGTGGAGAACGAATCCTCCACCGAAGACCGCGTGCCCGGTTTGGCCTCCTTGCCGATGATAGGAAATCTCTTCCGTCGAACAAGTATATCCCGCAGCACTCAGGAGGTGCTCTTCTTCATAACTCCTCGAGTGATCAAGTAACCTCTTTCACGGAGATCAGAGAGAGCAAACCCTCTCTCTGATCTCCGCGTGCCCCTGCAGCCCCTCAGCGTGCCAAGCCTGCCAATTCCCGTCCGGACGGACACCGGCCAAGCCATCCCGTTTTGACATCACCTATCAATGATGCTATGATCCCGGCCGTTCATGACAGCTGTCGGCCTCTCGAAGCCGCGCAGTTGATAGAGCATCCAAAAGTTGGACAATTGGCTGTCGTTCAAGGGATTATACTCAGTGTAAGATTGCTGATCTGGGTCAGAACAGCGCTCCATCGATTCCGTAGCTGATCAGGTTGTCTGTCATTTAACAACTGACCTCATGAGGCGCAAAGCCCGCCATGAACATAAAGGAAGTCAAGGATCTGATTCAGGAAGTCCTCCAAAGCGACATAAGCGAATTCGAGCTCGAGCATACCGGCACGAAGATCCGCCTGCGCAGGGGTTACTCGACGGGATCCTCGGCCTCCCTGCTTCCGGTCCAGACCCTGGCTCCATCTGCGCCGTCCGCAACTTCAATTCCGCCGGCATCTCAACCCCCCGGTCAGCCCGTCCAAGAAGAAACAAAGGAACCGGGGGAGGAGGACGGGCTGCATTTCATAACCTCTCCCATTGTGGGCACCTTTTACAGATCTTCGTCTCCGGGAGCCGAATCTTACGTAAAGGTTGGCAGCGTGGTGGATGAGGGAGCGATCCTCTGCATCGTTGAAGCGATGAAGCTCATGAACGAGATCCCCTCCGATATCTCCGGAGAAATTGTCCGCATTTACGTGGAAAATGGTCACCCCGTAGAGTTCGCTCAGAAGCTTTTCGCTATCAGGCCACGCAGATAGGATCGACCTCGCACATGTTTCATAAAATCCTCATAGCCAACCGGAGCGAAATAGCACTGCGCATCATCTGTGCCTGCAAGGAATTGGGCATTCCCACCGTTGCGGTGTATTCACAGGCCGATCAGAACTCCCTCCATGTGCGCTTTGCCGATGAGGCGATCTGCATCGGGCCGCCCGCCAGTTCCGAAAGCTATCTCAACATCCCGGCGGTGATCAGCGCGGCCGAGATCACAAACGCCGATGCCATCCACCCGGGATACGGCTTCCTAGCGGAGAGCGCATACTTCGCCGAGGTGTGCGAAGCCTGCGGCCTCAAGTTCATTGGTCCGTCGCCGGAAGTCATCCGACTTATGGGGGACAAAGACAGGGCACGAAAAGCCATGATGGAAGCGGGCCTTTCCGTAGTGCCGGGCACCGACAGGATTACTGGAGTGACCGAGGCTCTCAAGCGCCGTGCCGACGAGATCGGCTATCCCCTCATCATCAAGGCGGCAGCAGGGGGCGGGGGCAAGGGAATGCGCATCGTCCCTTCGGTCGAAGAGCTCGCCGACGCATTGGAGGTTGCGCAGAGCGAGTCTCAAGCATCCTTCGGCTCTTCGGATGTTTACCTCGAGAAGTATCTTCCGATCGCCAGGCACATCGAGTTCCAGATCCTAGCCGATCAGCACGGGAACGTCGTCCACCTGGGCGAGAGGGAATGTTCAATTCAGCGGCGCTATCAAAAACTCCTCGAGGAATCGCCTTCGCCATTCGTGACAGCCGAGCTGAGAAAGCAGGTGGGCAAATTAGCCGTCGAGGCGGCGCGCAGCGTGAATTACTCAAGCGCCGGCACCATGGAGTTTATCGTCGACGACAAGGCACACTTTTACTTCATGGAAATGAACACGCGCATCCAGGTCGAGCATCCCGTTACCGAAATGATCACCGCTATCGACCTGGTCAAGGAGCAAATCCGGATTGCGGCGGGGGAACCCCTAGGGTATACCCAGGATGATATCAAGCCCCGGGGACACGCTATCGAGTGCAGGATCAATGCCGAGTGCCCTGATACTTTTCTTCCCTTCCCCGGCAAGATAACAACTTTCCACCCGCCTACAGGGTTGGGCGTTCGAGTCGATACCGCAGCCTACTCCGAATGCGTTATTACTCCTTACTATGATTCGCTGATCGCCAAGGTCGTCAGTTATGCAAGAAACCGGGATGAGGCTATAAGCCGGATGCTGCGTGCCCTTGATATGATGATCGTGGAGGGGGTCAAGACCACAATCCCGCTCCACGAACGAATTCTGCGTGACAGCGACTTCCGCGCCGGACAGATTTCGACGCGTTTCCTTGAGCGCTGGAACAATCGCAAGTCCCGATGACACTGCATCTCCCCCCCGTCTACCCGATCACTGATAAGGACCTCGCCGGAAGAAAAACTCACGCCTCAATCCTCAAGGAATTGGTGCGCGGGGGCGCGAGTCTCGTACAAATACGAGACAAACGCACTCCACTGCGGGAGTTGCTGCCGGACCTGCTCCGCTGTGTCGAACTAGCCGAGCGGCACGGGGTGCTTCTCGTCATAAATGACCGTTGCGATCTCGCACTCAGCAGTGGGGCGGCCGGTGTGCATCTCGGCCAGGAGGATCTTCCGCCGGAAGCGGCACGCAGAGTTCTCGGCCCCTCGCGGATGATTGGTTACTCCACGCATTCGATCCGGCAGGTAAGGCGCGCCGGCAGGATGCCGGTCAATTATATCGGTTTCGGTCCGGTGTACCTCACCTCCACCAAATCGAATCCGTCGCCCGTAGTCGGCCTGCAGGAATTAAGTCGCGCATGCCGTGAATCGTCCAGGCCCGTGGTTGCCATCGGTGGAATCGGAATGGACCGGATTTCCGAGGTTTTGGCGGCAGGTGCGGCGAGTGCCGCCGTCATTTCGGCACTGATGAGTGCGTCCAACCTCGCGCGCCGGATGGAAGAGTTGTTGAAGAGAGCCACGGCGAGAGAATGGAGTGGGATGCGAACGGGTATGCCTCGATCACCAGGTCGGATCCGACAGTGAAGCTGCGCCGAACGATAAAGCGCAACGCCTCCTTTATGGTTTTGTATCCCCTTCCTCCGACGACAGGAACACTACGGCCGCCAAGAACAAGCGGAGCCATGATAAAGAAAAACTTGTCGACCAGTCCGGCTGAAAGGAAAGACCAATGAACCTCACCACCTCCTTCTACCAGCACGCCCAGAACATTTCTTGCCGCTAATTCCCACAGCACCGCCCGAAGATCCAGACCGCCCCTCCCGCCGGTCACGGCCAGGATTTCCGCGCCGCGCTCCTCCAGTTTGCGTCGACGCCGAACCGGCGCATCACAGCCGCAAAAGATAAGCACTGGGCCCTGGGGAACCGACTTCAATACGCGCGCGTTCGGGGGAGTACGCAGCTTGCTGTCAAGCAATACTCTGGTCAGGAGCCGTGCCTTGGGCAGACTGCCTCTATAGGTGAGTTCGGGATCATCAGCAAGTATCGCGCCGCTTCCAACGAGGATTGCATCCAACTGCAAACGAAGGGACTGTCCGAATTCCCTTCCCTCCGGCGACGTAATCCAGCGGTCTTCTCCGGTTCGGGTCGCAATGCGTCCATCCAGGGTCATGCCTGCTTTGGCCACGACCAACGGCAATCCTCTGGTGATCAGGCAGGCGAAGGGCTCAATCAAGACCTGTGCTTCGTCGTGCAGTAACCCAACCTCCACACGGACACCTGCGGCGCGCAGTTTCTCGATCCCACTGCCGGATACCTTCGGATTCGGGTCCGTTGTCGCCACAACCACCCGACGGACTCCGGCCTCAATGAGTTGATCGGCACACGGCGGGGTTCTGCCGTAGTGCGAGCAAGGTTCAAGGGTAGTGTAGACCATACCCCCCTTGGCCCGGCCACCGGCTTCCCTAAGCGCCCTCACCTCGGCGTGATCCTTCAGGGAGTAATCATGAAGCCCTTCCCCCACACGGCGTCCCGCCTGCACGATGACGCACCCGACCGTGGGATTTGGACTCGCCAGCCCCTGTCCCTGGCGCGCCAATGCCATGGCGCGCCGCATGTTCCTACGATCATCCGGTGTGAAGGCCAGGTTTCCCGCGATGTCCGTCACGTTGTCCATGTGGTGCTATCTAATTAGTTTCTGTCGCGAAACTGCTTTATCGCGCCGAAAGCGCCCCGGAGGGGCGCCAGCCAATAGCCCCGGGCAAGCGAAGCGCAGCCCGGGGTTGGGATTGTCAAGAAAGATCAGAGCCCTGAAGGGGCGACAGATAACAC